>NZ_JAEQCT010000015.1:0-113796 GCF_020738205.1 Microcoleus sp. PH2017_24_DOB_U_A | reverse complement strand
TTTAGTTATACGTGAGCATATTTTTGCGAACCTTCAGAGTGATGCTATGGCCGAGAGTACATAGATAATGCTTTTTGTCAATGCGTAAGTCCTAATATCAAAAACATCGGTTTTTCTAGCATTGACGCGGGTTGTCTCGGTATTTTTTTCTTGAAGCATTTTTTGACCTCCTT
The DNA here is from genome assembly GCF_020738205.1 of Microcoleus sp. PH2017_24_DOB_U_A. NCBI lineage: Bacteria > Bacillati > Cyanobacteriota > Cyanophyceae > Oscillatoriales > Microcoleaceae > Microcoleus > Microcoleus sp. PH2017_24_DOB_U_A. Next base: position 113,623 of record NZ_JAEQCT010000015.1, on the reverse strand, counting down.
TGAGCTAACTTGTCACCCTAGCTCTCTTGTCGGCGCATTGGGTACTACCTATGGGTATAGATATTGTAGAGTCTCAGACAGATGAGGTATGTCCGCTAATCGGTAATCGGTAATCGATCGAGCATATAGACTCGATCGGGTTTTTGGAGGTACAGACGCCACCGTTTACAAATCCTGACATTCGCAGAATCTGGCATACCTCATGGGGTGCGATCGCCACTATATTGCAGAGAGAGGGAGAGAATGGGAGAGGGGGAGAGGGGGAGAGAGGGAGAGGGGGAGAATTGCCCAATTACCAATTCCCAATTACCAATTCGCCATTACGAATACTAATCACTAATGACTAAATTACTAATGACTAAATTATTAATCACTAATGAAAAAAAGCTATAACTTTTGAGAGGTACACGGCCAATTAAAATTGGCTATGACTGTGAAAAAGGATTTAAGAGGCAGAGAATTATGAAAATCGCACAAACTGCTCTCAGGGATCAAGTTCATCAATTAGCTGAGGAAGCATTTCACTTGAAGCTGATTTCTGGGTACGGTGACGGTCAACATAGCAACGAATATCAGATTGTCTGGAACGGCAAACCCCGACACCTGCCTTTGGAACGAGCGCGTACAGTATTGAGCAATTTGATCGAGCGATCGCACTAATTCGCGATCGAACTAATCTAGAAGCGCCGATCGACCCGGTTGATACGAAAAATAAGAGGTTTATGGGTGAAGTCTCCAGTCAGAAATCGGGTTGATACCCCGTCGCGCGTCCAAGACTGTAATGTAAACTCATTTTTTGACCCCTCCTCCATGGCCTGAGGAGGGGTTAGTTTTTTATAAAAAATCGCGTTACAGCCCCGCATTCGAGCGAAATAACCGGAATGCTTGAGTTGCGTGCTTCCAACACCTATCAAAATCAGATGTTTATTCTGTATCAATCTCTACCTTTTGGCAGTGTTAGGAAACAAAAATGTTATGTTTTAGTGAAATATAATCCATTAAGAGTGCAGATCGTATGGCTGGCAGCGAAAATCAGGGAAAGTTGCTAATTATTGGCGGCGCCGAAGACAAAGACGGGGATTGCAAAATTCTGCGGGAATTCTTGCGGTGTGCTGGAGGCACTAAAGCCCGCATTGTAGTGATGACGGCTGCTACCAGCCTCCCAGGAGAAGTCGGAGATAATTACATCAGAGTGTTTGAGAGGCTGGGCGCTGAAGATGTGCGAGTGGTTGACACCCAGAAAGCCGAAGATGCTGACAATCCAGATTATTTAGAAGCGATCGAACAAGCGACTGGCATATTCTTTACCGGCGGGGAGCAAGCGCGGATTATTAGCTGCTTGAAAGATACCAAACTCGACGCAGCTATGCACAAACGCTACTCCGAAGGGGCGATTATTGGCGGCACCAGTGCAGGCGCGGCGATGATGCCAGACATGATGATTATTGAAGGAGACTCCGAGACAAATCCTCGCGTTGACGTGGTAGCAATGGGCCCGGGAATGGGTTTCCTGCCGGGAATTGTCATCGACCAGCATTTCGCCCAGCGAGGCCGTCTGGGACGCTTAGTTGCTGCACTCTTGTTGCAACCAGCAGTCTTGGGATTTGGGATTGACGAAAATACAGCTATTTTAGTCAGCGGTGACGTGGTTGAAGTCATTGGCGAAGGGGCTGTAACTGTCATCGACGAGTCGGAAAAACTCCACGACAATATGGATGGACTGTTGAAGGATGAGGCTTTGGCGATTTGCGGGGCCAAGTTGCACATCCTCCCCCACGGATACCGGTTTAATTTGAAAACTCGCCAGCCGATGCTCGATAGGGTAGCAACGGTAGCATAGTCAGAAAGGGCGATCGGGCAACTTACCTGCAACTGTCCAAAAATCTCAAAATTATCTAGGGTGCGATCGATCGCACCTTAGTGCTTGAACGAAGTATAGCGGATCGAGCTCTCCTATGAGGTACGTTGTTGGGCTTGGGCCCTCTTAGTTTAGTGGTTATAGAAGCTGCATGAGAGCGGACTGAAGTCCGCACTACAAACCTTTTTGTTCGTAGTGCGGACTTCAGTCCGCAGCTTTTTACGGACTGAAGTCCGCACTACGAACATTTTTGTGATGGTAATCCACCGGACACGATCTCAGGGTTAAAAAAACCTGATACTTCGTCCAAGACACTAATAAAAAGAAGAGGATTTTACCTCTTCTTTTATTGCTGCCGTTTCTGCTTTTTTAAGCACTTTTTTGTTCGTCAAAAAACGACTGCTGCCCATCTTCAGTCGATACTAAATTCCACCCTTGAGTTATCAGCCTCTGAAAAGTTGCCCATCCCTTAGAACCCCCTGGCTCCATGTAGTCCGAAACCGCGAACTGCGGAAAAGCTGTATAAGGCCGCCACGCTTGACGAGCTTCGGTACGCAGGTGCAATATCTTTTCTCCATTGCCTCCCAATCTGGGCAACCAACACATTTGTTTTAGCATTTTTAACACTCCAGAGTTTTTACAGTAACGGTAATTCGTCAACATCCCAAATTAAACTTTTAGAGCCATCTTAGCCGCTGCTCGGAAGATCTAACAGGTAACAGGGACGGATGAAATTTTCACCGATTACCAATTACTGAGGTAGCAGCAGTCGTTTAAGCTGATTTTGGTTCTGCACAGTTTCCCAGTCTTTGACTAAAAAACAAGTGCTACCAAGGTATAAGCAAAAATAATCATTGCTCTGATCCGCTCAAACTTGACTTAAAGGCGATCGCCCGAGAATCCAGTTGAATAAAGTATTTATCTTTCTGGTTTCCCTTACTTGATAACTACAAGCTCATCCTCGCTGTTTCCGCCTAAAATGACATCTTTCTACGGTATTAGCTCTGTCAGCTAAAAAATGTTCCTTTAGTTACAAATATTAATATCTGAAGGCGATTTATCTAGTTATCAAAAGTTAAATTAATTTTCATAAACAGCGATCGATAAGTTTTAGTTACTTTAGCTACAATTTTGATTTCATTCAGGGGTTCGGAGAGATAAAGGTACGTAGTTGGGCTTGGGCCCTCTTGAGACGTATAGATAAAGAGGGCCCAAGCCCAACTACGTACCTAATTTTTATGATGACAATAAAACCACCCTGTAGGGTGCGCGCGGAACTCGTGACAACATTCGAGTTACGATTTAACTCTTAAGAACGATGGCGACAGATTGGCAAAATTGTAAAAATGAATACTAATCACAGTTATAAGTTCTGCGTAAAAGGTATTCATGGCCGCTGCAATTGAATTCAAACTCTTCGCTCCCAACAACAAAGCAGCTACAGTGCTCGGCTCTTTTTCTAAATGGGAAGAAATTCCCTTAGAAAAAGATGATAGAGGTTATTTCCACACTAAAATTCAGCTCGCAGGCGGTATTTATCAATATAAGTTCCGAGTGCAGTCGCAGAGTCCTTGTTTTGAAACCGACGAATGGGTAAAAGTTAATGACCCCTACGCTACTGAGATTGACAGCACTGCTCATATTTTAAACGCGCTAAATTGGCAGCAGTTTTGCTAGTCACAGCAGTAGGAATACCGATGCTGTGGATGGGCGAAGAGTTCGGACAATCCACTCGCCAAACCCCCAACCAGCCGAATAAATTGCAATGGTCTTTGTTGAACAATCAGCAGAATCATGATTTGTTGGAATACTACAAACACCTGATTCGATTGCGGACAAATGTTCCGGCACTTTACACCGAAAACATTGAATTTATCCACCAAAATGCCGAAGCTAAAGTGCTCGCTTACTATCGCTGGAACGATGATGGTTCGCGAATAGTAGTGGTGGCCAATTTTTCGGACACTTATCTATCTGATTACTGTATTCCTAACTTTCCCGATACCGGAAATTGGCACGAGTGGATGTACAACAAAATTGTAGGAGTTGGGGAAGAAGACTTTAAGTTTGATTTGCCGGAATGGTCGGCTCATGTATTTCTTTGAGATGAGAAAAATTTATGTCCCCAGGCAGAGGTTTGGTGAAGTTGTAGAAGATTAAATTGTATTTATGACTGGCACATACAACTCGATCGACCGGGTTTTTATACCGAGCATGATGGCCATAACAACTCGGTGTATGCGTCCTGAATGGCGATCGCAATTCCTGGTATTGAGCATAAGAATTGTACGGCGCCGTGCCAAATGTCAATTAACAAAAATATTGTGAGAGGGTAACTTCTATGGGCTGGCTAAAAAGACTGTTTGGTTTAGAAAAACTGGAAAATCAAGAAAATGTGGAAGCTCCTGCTTACCAAGCACCTGTAGCTCCATCTCAAGCTCAAGTTCAAACTCAACCTGCTGCGGCTGCGACTAAAACAATCCCGCCGGAACGCATGGGATTGAATGGAGAATACGATCAAAGCGGTTTAGCTAAACGGGTGGCTCAGGCTTTCGATGCAAATCCTGATGTGGCGGACATTGAGACTGTTTATGTTGCTCAACACGGTACTACGGTGGTTCTCAAAGGTACAGTTCCCAGTCAGGAAATTGTAACCAAGTTGGTGACAATTGCTAAAAGCATTAATGGTGCAACTGGGGTGGAAACCAATCAAGTTACTGTTGGCTAGGGGAGCATCTCAGTTTGGCATTTATAGTGCTGTCCCCGCTCGCGAGTTGTAGAATACGCGAGCGGGGACAGCACTATAATAAAAAAAATGCTTTTTGCAAAACTGAGATGCTCCCGTTGGCTAGGGCGACGGTTGTTGGGAACAGTTAACGGTTAACAAGTTAACTGTTAACGATTAATTATTTTTTTGAGCGATCTTGCTGTACATAAAAAATATGACCGGGGAAAATTTAGTACCTACTCGCGGCACATTAGAACGGAGTCTTGGGCAAGGGATTCAAGCTTTGTACCGATCTGTACTCGGACACCAAACGAGTCAGGCGCTCTGCAATCTTTTGGATAACAAATTAATCATTGTAATCGAAAATGCGATTACTCAACCAGAAAAACTGCTGGCTCAGAACGGTCAGCAAGATTTGGCTTCCCAGGTGCGATCGCAATTAGAGTCAGTTCTGGAATTGCCACTGAAAGACTTAATCAAAGAAGTTTTGGGTGTGGGAGTGATCGATCTCCTCAGCGATGCCACTTTGGAGACCGGTCGCGCCGGAACGATCGCAATTTTGGAGTCTGCACCTCAAGTTCGCGATGCTACTTCTAAGTCTAAAACTCAACCAGAAGTGGCTGATGGTTGAGGTGGTGGCGGATAATTAGTTCTAAATCCTTGATGTTGAAAGGTTTAGAAAGATATGCAACGCAGCCTGCTTCGAGAATCCGATCCCGGTCTTCTGTTTTTGCTAGTGCTGTGACGGCCACGATCGGAATATGTCTGAGATCCGGGTTTTCTCTGATCCGCTTTACTAATTCTATACCGTCTATATCGGGCAGACAAATATCGAGTACGATTAGGTCGGGAGAGCGCGAGACTGCTGTCGAAAGAGCACTGTACCCGTCCATGGCTCCTACGCACTCGCAGCCGAATAAATCGAGTATTTGCGTCAGCAGCTCTAAGTTATCGTGATTGTCGTCTACAGCCAATACGAGAGGACGCTTGTCAACCGCCAGGTGACCCATATTTAAAGAAGATTCCAAATGCTGATTCCACGTAGGGTAGTTCATAAATCCAGATCGAAAAACGATCGTAAAAGTTGTACCCGAGGCATTCTTCAAGTGGCGCTCGGGCACTTGAAACAGATTGGCTCGTATTTGTAGCTCTCAGATGGCCAGTCTTCGGTCTAACCAGATTGTACAATATGGCTGCGAGTTCTGGCAAAGACTGCACCAGTTGATCGCTCCACAGTATCTCCATAATTTTACTGATCCCCGGGCAAATTGCCAACTTACGCCCTAAGGTTGCGTCAGCTTTGACAACAAGAGGCGATTACTAGGAAAAAGCTTGCTAATAAACTATCCTAGCTTAATTTTTGCTTTGAAGAGTGGCCGCAGTTTTTGAGAATTCCCTCAACATTACACTACTGATATCCTCCGTGTATCTACCTAAAGAAAGATTAGATGAGGCACATAAATTTAACAACTTCCACCTGCTGAGAGATACTTATTTCTCCGGTTTAGATTTCAATGTTTTTAAGTAGTAATTATCGCTAATTAAACCCGTAAAAATATCATTTTTTACTGACTGTTTACCAGATATTAACCTAGGAGATGTTGATGACAATTGCAATCAGAGACGACTTAACTTACCAGAAAGAATTGGTTGAAAGCCCGCCCGCGCGATTTGATGACAACAGAAGCCAGCGATCGCGTGGAAGCCGAACTGCACAAAGAAGTTTTACCTACGGACGACAAAACCCTCCAAACAGAAATAGCTGACCTCTGGAAAGATACGAATCCGCTGGTACGATTGCTAAGCCGGGTGCGTGAGCCTTTGCGCGGGCCTGCACCTTTGGGCATCGATTCCAATTTGTTTGTACGGAGGGTCGAACTAGAAGGCTCACTTCCTTCGGGAGTAAAATCGGAAACTGCGATCGCGGGTGTATTTTCGGCAACGAAGGATGAGTTGTCCCAGGAGCGAATTCAGGAAATAGCGAGCTTTTTGCCGGAGAGAATTCGGGAAATTTGGGAGTCGGCTTAACGGGATATTTCCCAGTATAAATACTGAGCAACCGGTTTACTCTTCCAGCATTCTGCACTCTCAGTCAGAAGCTTGTGCGATCGACCCGGTTTCTAGATTGGTTTGATCGTTCGGACTTTAGTCCGCATCAAAGTCTGTTGAGAAACCCAGTTAGGATATTTGTGGGATGGGCGTCCCGCCCGTCTAGAAAGGACGGGCGGGACGCCCATCCCACAAGAACAATAAAAACTGTAAGTTATTTAATTTTCATTCCTTAGTACCCAAAATTTGTAGAAAAACCCAAAATATTCCTAAAAACTGGGTTTCTGGCTCTCTGGTTGCGTAAATCCCACAGACTGAGCGAAAGTGTTGTAGTCTATAGTTCAGGGCGAGTTAACAAGGTGGCTCGCAAAAATGCTGTCAATTGCCCTGGAGATTAAAAGGGATGGCCCGCAGAAGAGTTAGACAAACGTCAAGAGCGAATTTAAAACAAGAGATTTTACTCAATCGAATTACCAATCGCATCCGCAACTCTTTAGAACTGCAAGAGATTTTGACGACAACGGCGCGAGAAATCCGCAGCTTTTTAGGAAGCGATCGGGTAAAAGTTTATCGCTTTGATGCAGACGGTAGCGGCGAGGTGATTGCCGAGGCCATCAACGGCGAAAATGTGCCATCTCTGCTGGGTTTGCGCTTTCCTGCGGGGGACATTCCGCCTAGTGCGCGCGAAATGTTTGTCAAAGCGCGGCAGCGAGTGATTGTAGATGTGGGATTGCAGCATAAAATAATTAATCGCTTAGATTGTCCCGAAACCGGCCAAACTTTAGCGGTTGAAGATATTCGCTATTGTCCTGTAGACCCCTGTCACGCAGAATATCTGGAGGCTATGGGGGTGCGTTCTTCTCTGACGGTGCCGATCGTACATCAAAATCAACTTTGGGGGCTGCTGGCCTGTCACCACAGTCAACCCAAACGGTTTAGCGATCGAGAATTGAACATGGTACAGTTGCTTGTGGATCAGCTTTCAATTGCGATCGCCCAATCTTTTCTCCTCACTCAAGCCCGACAGCAAGCGCGCGACGAAGCCGTTGTCAACCAAATTAGCAGTTTGCTGCACTCTCCTCTGGAACTAAACGAAATTCGGCAAGCAGTTCTCGAACAAAGTGTCAAGCATTTGGACGGTTCGGGAGGACGCTTGTACATTGCCGCCGAATTTGGCGATCGGCCGGCTAAACTTTATACCTGCGGGCAGCAGCCTCCAGACACCAATCTCGAACTCACCGAGTTTTGGCAGCAGATCATGGGGTGGGCCAACCAAGACGAGCAACCAAAAACTGCCGACAGTACCAGCCAATTAGGCATTTATCAAAATCTATATTCCGAGCATTACAGTTCAATTGATACAAATATTTCTAATTTAATCGTCCCGCACTTGTACGCGATTTCCGATATTGCTCAAGAACCTCAAGTCAAATCTTTATCTGCAAATTTTCTCGAAGCTGACATTCGGTCATTTTTGGCAGTACCGCTGCAATACCGCCAACAGTGCATCGGCTGTCTCACCATTTTTCGCGCAGCCGTAGAAACCGAAATTTTGTGGGCTGGCCGTTGCAGTTCCGACGCCCGGAGCGATCGACCCCGACAGTCCTTTGCAGCTTGGAAAGAAATCAAAACCGGCGAAGCTCAAAAATGGAGCAGCGAGGAACAGAAGCTAGCAAAATCATTAGGAACTCACCTGTACATGGCTGCCATGCAGAGGCGCGTCGAGGCAATGATGCGACATCAAGCTTCTCACGACCCATTAACAGGTTTAGCGAATAGATTGCTGTTTAATGAAAGGCTGTCTTTAGCTTTAGCTAACGCTCACCAGAATGCAGAAATGTTGGCGGTGATATTTCTAGACTTAGACAGATTTAAAAATGTTAACGATACTCTCGGCCACCCAGTGGGCGACCAGTTGCTGCAAGGTGTATCTCGGCGTTTGACTAACTGTTTGCGCCTCGGGGATTCGATCGCCCGTTGGGGCGGCGATGAATTTACTTTGCTGCTGTACAATATCAACAGCCCCGAGGACGCAACTAAGGTTTGCCAGCGAATAATCCAGAGTTTAAGCACTCCTTTTGATTTTGACGGTCGGGAACTTTATACTAAGGCTAGTTTGGGAATTGCTTTGGCTCCTTATGACGGAGAAGATGCAGAAACCTTACTGAAAAATGCTGATGCTGCGATGTACAAAGCTAAACAGAAAGGTCGGAACAATTATCATTTTTACACGCGGGCGATCGGCAATCAAGTCTCTGAAGAACTCAATTTAGAAAATCAGCTTTACAAAGCTTTGAAACAATCAGAGTTTGTGCTGCACTATCAACCGCAAATCAACTTAAATACTTGCCAAATAGTCGGCATGGAAGCTCTGATTCGCTGGGAGCATCCCGAACGCGGTTTGATTCCTCCCGATCGATTTATTCCCTTAGCTGAGGAAACAGGATTAATCTGCCAAATTGACGAATGGGTACTGCGGACAGCTTGCTTGCAAAATCGAGAGTGGCAGTTATTGGGATTGCCGCCAGTACGGGTAGCTGTGAATTTATCAGGTCGTCAGTTTCTACAAGCTAACACGGTAGAAACCATTGCTAAAATCTTGTCAGAAACCGAGTTAAATCCCGAGTATTTAGAAATAGAAATTACCGAGACAGTTGCCATGACAGATGTAAATTTTACGGTGTCGGTATTGCAGGAGTTGCAGCAAATGGGAATTCAAATTTCTCTGGACGATTTTGGCACAGGTTATTCTTCGCTGTGGTCTCTGAAAAACTTCCCACTGAATAATTTAAAAATAGATAAATCCTTCGTGGCAGATTTGCTCAACGGCAACAGCGGTGCTACGATTGTGAAAGTGGCGATCGCCCTGGGACAGGGCCTGAATTTACAGGTGATTGCTGAGGGAGTGGAAACAGCAGAACAGTTGGCATTTTTGCAATCGCTTCAATGCGATATGGGTCAGGGTTACTTCTTTAGCAAACCCATACCGGCGGCGGCCGCAACCCAATTGTATCTAGAAAATCAACTGAGTAAAATATGTAGTTTAGATTCACAATGAGAAATACTGCTATGGTGCGTGTAAAAAATAAAATTCCTCGCAAGTAACCCTAAATAAAGGTACGTTGTTGCGCTTGGGCGCTCTTTCATATATATAATCAGAGGGCTGAAGCCCAACAACGTACCTAAACGCTCTTTCATATATATAATCAGAGGGCCCAAGCCCAACAACCTACCTAACAGATTACTGCCAAACAAACACTTTGGCTTCGTATTCCGGCAAGTCAATCGTAATATTGTCATCGCCAGATTCCACATCATAATTGCCCGTCCATTCGTGCCACGTTCCGTTTGCTGGGAAGTGGGGAACGCTGTAACCCGCTAGATAATTTTCCGACAGATTCGCAACTACTACAACTCTCGAACCTTCATCGTTCCAGCGAGTGTAAGCAAACACTTTCGAGTCGGGATCTTCGTGGAAAAAGTCGATGTTTTCGGTGTAAAGTGCTTGGTTGTTTTTGCGGAGGTGAATCAAGCCTTTGTAGTATTCCCACAAACCTTTATTCATGTCATTTCCCAGCAGCGTCCAGTCAATTTTTGCTTGCTCGATCGTTTTGGCTTTGTATTCGCCAAATTCTTCGCCCATCCAAATCAGCGGTACGCCAACTGCTGTCATTAACAATACAGAACCCAACTTCGCCCGCTTGAATGCTGGTTCATCCAAAATCCCGCGATCGCCCAATTCTGAGAATACGCGATCGTGATCGTGATTGCTCAGATAATTCACTACATTGGTAGCACCCAAGAAGCCTTGCCGCTTGCAGTCGATCGCATCTTTGAGCCGTTCTAAATCAAAGGTATCGCCGCAGATATGTTCGACTATGCAGTGATAGAAACTGTCGTGCCAGCAGCCGTCCATCGGGCCGTCTATATTGGTGATGCTGGGAGTTTCGGGAATGTATTCGGCAACGGTGTAAAAGGGTTTTGGGCCAGCAGCATTTTTGGCTTCTTGAACTATCCAGTGCATGAAATCGTAGTTGGCAATTTGTCGGGCTGCGTCGAAACGAATGCCGTCGAGATGGTATTCTTGAATCCAATAGCGGACTGTATCGCCGATGAATTTGCGCGCCGGGTAAGTTCCTAAGTTTTCGTCGTAAAATTCGTAGTTGAATTCTGGGCCCCAATTGTTGTCTGGATCGCGGGGGGCGTGGTGGTACCAATAATCGTGATCGATTTGGGTGAGGGGGCTGGATGATTCGGAGTGGTTGTAAATCCCGTCGATGATGACGCGAATCCCGCGCCCGTGACACTCGTCTATCAGGTTTTTGAGTTGTTCGGTGGTGCCGTAGCTGGACTCCGCAGCGAAGAAGTAGCGCGGGTTGTAGCCCCAACTGTAGTCGCCTGGGTATTCTTTGAGGGGCATGAGTTCGATCGCGTTAACGCCGAGTTCGACTAGATAATCGAGTTTTTCGACGACGTGCTCGTACTTGCCGCGGGCGAGGGGATCGGCTTCGCCACCGGAAAAGTCGGCAACGTGCATTTCGTAGATTACTAATTCTCGATCGGCTGGTAGCGGTTTGTCATCGTGCTGCCACACGTAGGTATCCACGATGCGATCGCCATCTTTGATTCTGATCGCGCCGTTTTGAGTGGGATCGTCGATATCAGTCGCGCAGGGATCTACCACATCTACCCACTGATCTGCCTCCAGAAACCAGCTTTTGGACTGCACGCGAAATTTGTATTGATAAACGCCATCCTCCAACTCAACTCGCGTGCGGAAATAACCTTCTTCGTCCTTTGCCATCGGAATTTCTTCCCAATTAGAAAAAGACCCCACCAAGGCAGCTCCTTTGTTGTAGGGAGCAAATAACTGGAATTCAATTGGAGCGCTCATAATGCCTCTTTTTAAGATTTTTCAGGAGCAGTAGATAGTTTTAATCTCGCAAATTGAAGCGAACTCTGGCATCACTCTGCGGATATAATTTATGTAAGTGCTTAACTATTCCTAAAAGTATGAGTATCTGGCCGAGCCTACGCATTTTATGAAGTGACATCGCGCCATACCGACAGTGCGATCGGAATTTTATCAGAAGGAAGAAGGAAGAAGGAAGAAGAAGAAATAAGGAAGAAAACCAATGGTTTGAGCAATTAAGAACGTTCTAAACGTCCGGTGCGGTTGTTATATATAACTTTACCTTGCTCAACTATAAGTATTAATAATCTGAGAAGTATTTGGCATCTATCTTAAGGTAGATTTACACAGAAAAAGATGATCTTCAATATCTGCACAAGGATAGATGCGGACTTAAATATAGCTTTTAAAACATCAGATTATTCGGCTGGCGATTCTGAGATTTAAGCCTATATCTTCGGCAGTAAAGTGCGCCGAATAATACCCTATACAAGCGCCAACAATTAGTCGGTCGGCGCGCAGTACGCATCCTAAAATTAATGCGTAAGGTGCGCGGGCGCACCCTACTTTTAACTTGCTTTTGCCTGCTGGTGAGGCTTTATCCAACCAAGCCAGAACGCAGGGCGAGAACGGCCGCCTGAGTGCGATCGTCAGCGCACAGCTTGTTCAGAATATTGCGGACATGAGTCTTGACTGTACCGACAGTAATGTACAGCTTTTCGGCGATAGCAGCATTGCTGTAACCCTGCACGATCAGTTCCAAAACTTCTAACTCCCGCTCGGTTAAAGGGTAAGTTTCAATGATGTGACTGAACTCGGGTTCGGCAGCCTTAATTGTGACTCTTTTGCCCTCAGGCTTCGGCTCTTCTGGAGCCGACTCCTTAGTGCGAGCTTGTTTCAGCACGATACGAGCGATCGCCGGATCGATCCAAGAGTTACCTTCATGGGTTACTTTTACTACGTCCAACAACTGGTCGAAGCTGATATCTTTCATGCAGTAAGAGTCAGCTCCGGCGGCAAAAGCTGCCAGAACTTCTTCTTCGTTGTCTTGAAAAGTCAGAATCAAAACTTTGGTATCGGGATCGGAGTCGGCTGCTATCGATTTTTTGAATTTTTGTGTCAGTTCAATGCCGTCAAAATCTGGCAAGCCAATGTCTACAATTGCCACGTCAGGTTTGGTAGACTGAAGCAGTTTCAATCCGTCTGTAGCGTTAGCTGCATCCCCGACAACTTCTATGGTGTCACGCTGTTGTAAAGCTGTGCGGATGCCGACTCTTGTCAGGTCGTGGTCTTCTATTAAAGCAACGCGAATTTTACTCATCTTTCTTCCAATAGTCCGCTAAACTTTTAAAATATCGTCAAGTGACTCAGCCAAACTGAGTAAATTTGAGAATGTGTCCTGATTTAGGGTTTGACAGCCCGCACATCTTTTTCCAGCATACTCATGCAGCCGCCAAGATTGCAAGTAAATTTTTAAATTATTTTGCGGCGCGGGGAAAGCGCGATCGGGACAGGTAAGCTCTCAATGTTTAAACAGTGTAACTGAATTATCCCATTGTCCGCCCCTTGATAGAGGTAAAGATATCACTACCGAGATAGATTTAAAGTATAAAAACTTTTGATGCACATTGGCCGTCAAAATTAATAAAGCTAGCAGCACGAGTCTTGAGCCGGTGTTAGGGCTCAAGTTGAATGCTTATTTATAAAACCAGTTATGACTCACTATCACGCCAATAACTCTTTTCGCTCGGACTTTTCCGACGCGGAAATACTATACAAGGTATCAGAAATAACAGCCCCCCAACACCTAGTTTGCGACGGCGAAACTCTGAACGATCGCCTGTGGTCGGCAATTCCTCATATAGTTTGGAAAGCAAATGCCAGCGGCTGGGCGACTTATTTAGGCGAGCGCTGGGAGGAGTACACGGGGGTACCAGTAGCAGCAGCATTGGGTTTCGGCTATCTGGCGCAGGTTCACCCAGAAGACTGCGCTCGTCTGTTGGCGCGATCGCGCCCGGATGCTGGGCCGCCCCAAAGTTACGAAATACAATTTCGTCTCCGGGCGCAAGAGGGCACTTACCGCTGGAACTTGGCCAGAGGATCGCCCGCCAACCCTGACAGTCATGATGTTTTGGAGTGGGTGGGAACTTACACAGATATGGAGGCGATCGCACAAACTCAAGGCTCGCTCGCAGCAGAAGCAGAAATTTGGCGCCGCCAAGCGTGTCCGGAAGTTAACTTCACAGGCAAAAATTTGGGCAAAATAGACGCAGGGAGTGATTTGCAGGCGATCGAGCGGTTTACAAATTTGTTGAGCCAGCGCAACGGTAACTTGTGCGAGTTGTTGCAAGCGATCGCAGACGCGACTGTGGAGGCGATCGCCGGAGCTGAATTTTGCCTGGTTGCGCTCCCGGAGTGGGATTCCAGCGGCCTCAAACTCAGCGCTGTCGGGGGCGCGGCCAACTTTTCTGCGGGCAGAACCCCGCAGATACAAGACAAGCTGCTGTTGAAAGCGTTTGCGACGGGAGAGTCTCAACTGTGGCGCTCTGAGTCGGGCCCAGGAGTGCCGGCGGCGGCCTGTGCTGCGGCGATCGAGTCGCGGGAAACCGGGCGTTTGGGGGTTTTGGCGATCGGTAACGTCCAAGACAGGACGGCTATTGACAGCGGATCTGTGCAACTGCTGGCGGTGATGGGAAGACAAGCTGCGATCGCGATTAACAGCACGCGGGCGATCGAAAAATTAAAAAAGCAGGAACAACTTTTAGACTTGCAAAACGAGCTGCTAATTCGCCAACAGGAAGAACTGGAAAATCAGGGGCGGCGCATTCAACAGCAAAAATTGCAACTGCTAGAAGCAGCAAAGTTAAAATCGCAATTTTTGGCCACCATGTCCCACGAATTGCTAACTCCCATGAATGCGATTATCGGCTTTTCCCAATTGCTGCTGCGCCAGCACAAACAACTGCTGAGCGCGCAGCAAATAGATATGGTGGGGCGAATTTTAAATAACGGCAAAAACCTGCTAGTCCTGCTCGACGATATCCTCGACCTCTCCAAAATCGAGAGCGGTCGCACCGAATTAGAAATTGAAGAATTTGATTTAGCGCATTTAGTAATGGATGTGGCTCTGGAATTCGGAAATCAAGCTACCGAAAAGAATGTGGCAATGTCCGTCTGCGTGGGCTTGCAGGATCGGTGTATCGTTAATGACAAGTTGCGGCTGCGGCAAGTTTTGGTGAATCTGATTTCCAACGCGGTTAAATTCACTCATCAGGGCTGCATTTGCATTGAGGTAGGGGAATTAGAGGGCGATCGGCTAATTATCACCGTTCGGGATACAGGAATCGGCATTTCCGAAACAGATCTGCCCCACATTTTCGACAAATTCCATCAAGCCGACCAAAGCACAACCCGCCCATATCCAGGCACTGGTTTAGGACTAGCGATTAGTGCCTCGTTAGTCAAGATAATGAACAGCACAATTACGGTCGAAAGTCAACTAGAAAAAGGTTCGAGATTTGCGATCGAAATCCCGCGAAAAATTAACCCCAAAAAGTCAATTGCTGACTGCAAACATTTTTGATATTGATAGCAGAAGCAAGTTCGGCAACCGATTTTGGAACGGATGTAACGGATTTAACGAAGGTCATATCGAATATCGAATATCGAATTATCGAATCCGGTAGCATCGGAATTATTAGTAGCCGAAATGAGGAGACGGCAGTGCCGTTTCCCTACCGCTATTAATTGTGGGGAAACGGCACTGCCGTCTCCTCTGCAATTCCGGTGTAACCGGAATTGATATCAGTACGGTGTGCACCTTACCGCTTAGGAATGGAAAGGACTGAAGTCCTCACTACGAACCTGCAATCAATTTTATAGTGAGGGCTTTAGCAAAGTCCGATCTAAAGACTAGAAGTTTTCCCAACTTGAGCCTGAGTAGCAATTGGTTTAACATCGGTGTAGCCCATATTATTAGCTACATCGCGCAGCACCGAAATTTGCTGTTCAAACTCCAGACCTTCAATTTGATCTAACACGCCATTCACAGCCTCAGTTGCCTCATATCCTTCGGGGATATCGACAATTTTATCCCCCATATCAATAGCCCAAGCATACCAAACCAGCAACTGATTGTTAGCAGTTAAAGCTCCGTAAGCGCGAGAATAAGGCGTGTCGTCACCGTTGACAATACCTCGCATTATATTCAGTTGTTGGTCGTGGGAAAGGTTGTAAAAATCATTTAGCAACATGGGAGCTAACTCTGGTTCCGCAGCAGTGGGAGCGGCTGGTGTAATTGAGTCTCCCATTTTTTCATAAATAAAGTAGAGCAGTGCCAGTTTTTCATCTGTACCCAAACCGTTTATTTTATCAACCATGTTTTGAGTATCGTCTGAGAGAGCGTGAGTATTGGTCGCGGCGGGTGAGTTCATAAGTTAAAATTCCTTAAAAATGCTTCCAGAATATATAAATATCAACATTTGTAGGTACAAGTCACCATCCCCGAGAGGTAATGCGATTTTAGATTTTAGATTTTAGATTTTAGATTTTGAAATGACTTATTTCATAAGGGTTTTGAGCTTGCAGAGAGTTGTCTTGTTTTCGGAAACTGGTGTAATGCTGAGCCAACGTCTTAAAATAAATCATCCTTGAGATAGAAGCCAACAATACATCTGCGGGAAGATGAAAATAATAGGAATTTTAGCGACAATAATTATATTGAATTGTTAAATAAAAGTAACAAGGAGTCGGCTATGTCTGAAGTTAATCCTCAAGTGAATACAGAATTAGATAACACTCAAACATTTGATGCTCAACAGATAACTGAAAGCGTAGAAGCTGGAGAACAAAAGTTGCCTGAGGTTAATGTATCAGCCGACTACGAAGCTTCAAAAGAATTCAGCGTTAGCGATATCGATCGCACGAGTGCCGGCGCCGAAGCTGCCGCTGCTGCAACTGCGCCTAAATTTGAGATTCCCGCCCCTCAAGAAATTCCTATGCCGGCGGATGCACAGGGAAATCCCGATGATTTTTTAGCGATGGCTAAGGAAGTTAACCGCACAGGTGCACCGGGCAATGTTACGGACGATTTGGTGCAAAAGGCGATCGAAATGGGTACTCCCGGCAGTTAATTTAGAATCGAGACTTAAATTTAGCCCTCTAAGGTACGTAGTTGCGCTTCAGCGCTCTTTCCTGATATTAGCAAAGAGCGCTGAAGCGCAACTACGTACCTAATTTGTTTAAAATTGGTATTGCTAATGTATCAAGTCGATCGCACGACAAATCTTGCCGATCGCGCGATCGGGCAAAATTTCCACCACCAAATCCACGCCATCGCCCTCAAGCATCGACTGAATATATAACTCAGGATGCAGTGCTTTCCAGAAATATTCCACAAACCGATTAATTTCCGACTCTGACATTCCCGACTTCCCCGCAGCCATCATTTCCCGTTCCGCCTGATTGCGCCACACTTGAGAAAGGCGATAATCTCGGGGATACAAAACCATCAACCGATCTAATCGGTTCCACAGTGGCAAATAGTCGTGCAGCTTCGCATTCATATCGCGCGCAAACTGACAGTCGCCCTCTGTGGAAATCGGAAACGGCGCCGCCGCCAAAAACTCGTTCAATTTGCGATCGGCGACTGGATTTACGCCGACAAACCAACCTTCAAACAGTACAATATCCGCACCGGAAATAAGTTCTGATTGACTTCGATCGCCCGCACCTCCCCAGGCTGATTTTTCAAACCGGGGAATTTCTATTTTTTGACTGTCAAATGCTGCTAATTCCCCCGTGTGAGAAGCGCGCAACTGGTCTAAAACGGAGATTCCCAAGTCAATATCGTGAGTGCCGGGGGGGCCGCGCCAAATTAAACGCGGGTCAGCTTGTTGGAGATTTTGGCGATCGGCATAAGTCTTGTAAAGATCGTCTAAAGAAAGGCTGACTGTGGAATATCCCAATTTTCCCAGCATCAGCCTCAAAACTTGGCATAAAGTAGTTTTTCCCGTTCCTTGGACTCCTAAAATTCCTTGAATTAAAGTCCGGTTTAAACTTTGTTTTTCAGTCGATAATTGCATCGCCAGTGGCAGCCACAGATTCCACAAACTTTCTAGAAAAACACTTGACTTGACGGGGAAAGTATGCAGTCGATCGAGTACAGACAGGAATAAATCGGTTTTGTGGCGGACAACATCGGCTGCGTTGTCAGGAGTAATGTTAAAAGCGCGCGATCGCAGATCGTCGGCAAGTTCCCAACAGGCGAGGCGATCGAAATCGGGAGCGATCGGGCGATCGCCCGATCGCCAGCGGTGTAAAATTTCAACAGGCGTTAAAGTCGAGCCAACCATTGTAGATTTTAGGATTGGATAATGGGATGATATTATATCGAGTCGATTACCATAACAAAAATGGTTTGTAGTGCGGACTTCAGTCCGCTCTAACGCTGCGGACTTCAGTCCGCACTACGAACTAATTTTACTGTTTGTAGTGCGGACTTCAGTCCGCTTTCACGCTGCGGACTTCAGTCCGCACTACGAACTAATTTTACTGCGATTAATCGATCAGACACGATATGATTTAATAATAGATATCTTACAAAAGTCGTTTTAATCACATTTTGGAACGGGCAAGATGCCCATTCCACAGAAAAAAAAATTGTGGAACGGGCATCTTGCCCGTTCCTAGCTATTGTGCAAGAGGTCTAATTCAAAAATTCTGTATGAGTTGGGAGGCTGCGCGGACTGGAATTATTTTTTTAAACTTGTATCAAAACTTTCTAAGGGGAGGCTAGTTTTAGGCAAATAATATCTGCAAGCGACAAATATTTTACCATTTTTTAAGAGCCAAGTTTGAAAGCTTCTACAAATAAATTGTAAGTCACGCCAATTTTTAGAGCATTGAGCATTTCCACCCACAAAGCACCAGCCACCAGCCGCCTGCTGCTGTAAACCAGTCGGTTCGCCAACTCGGCGAACAACACCAACATCCCGGCTACGATAATATCCCAATTAGCGGCTTGTCCGGCGATCGTCGAAAGAGCAGTTCCCAAAAAATTGCCGAACAGCAGGCTAATTACCAGCAGCGAAATCCGCCGCCAAGGATTGCTAGCCCAGCGTGCAAATTGCTCGCCCAGAACATCAATCAATCTGTTAATTCGGGTATTCTGCATAAAAGTTAAAAGTTATGCGGATGAGTGAGTCGATTTTAGATTTTAGATTTTAGATTTTAGATTTACTTGCAGGATTGAATCTGCTGGGAGATTGAACAGGAGTCTCAAGTTTTTGGCTAGATCCTCAAGAGTATCGGGGCTTGTAGCTGTTTTTGAGCGGGGTTAAAAAATGCCGATCGCGAACAACCCCAAATCCTTACCGGATCAGTATCCGGCAATGTCAAGTCTCAAATTTAACATCTAAAATGGTATTGAGCGATCTGGAGCTTTATAGCCCCGAACCGTCAAGTAATTAAGTGTAGCTGTATCTTGTGGCACAGTAGCCCCGGATTCTACATTCAAGATTGGTAGGACTAATTGCAGGGGTGCAGTCTATCCTTTAAGCATAAAATTTATGAAACTTCAAAATTACCAGATATTAATTGGAATGGCGATCGTTCTATTTACAGGAATGTTTCTCGGACGTTTTGAAATCACCATCTCCAACGGTGCAAATCGATCGAGCGATTTGCCCTCAGCAGCCACCGCACTCCCCCCAACACCCCCGGTTTCGAGAGTCGCGACAGGTGCCGCAGACACCGCTAGCAAGCCCAAACCCGAGTTACCCCCAGAAGCAGAGGAAGAAAGCAATTCCTCAATCCCTGTCAATGGCAAAGCTGCCGGCAGTTTGCGAGTCAGCAACCGCAGCGAACACCCAGTGCGAGTGGCCTTGCTGTCGAAACGGCAAACCGAGAAATCCTACGGAAAACCGGCCCACTGGGATTTTGCGCCGGGGGAAGGTGGTGGTAAGGGACTGATGCTATCGCTGCCGGAGGGCAAGTTAAAAGTCAAACAGGGAGACATTCTGGTGGTTTTTGCTCAGGATGGTTCCCGCCGCTACTGGGGGCCTTACGTCGCCGGGGAGACAGCCTCGCCCGCTTGGAATCCCAAAGCCGAAGAATGGCAATTAACTTTGCAGCCGTAAAGGAAGAAGGAAGAAGGAAGAAGGAAGAAGGAAGAGGGAAGAAGAAAGAAGGAAGAAGGAAGAGGGAAGAAGGAAAGAGGGAAGAGGGAAGAGGGAAGAGGGAAGAGGGAAGAGGGAAGAGGGAAGAAGACATACATGGCAAGCTGGATCGATCGATATGTGACATTTGATTAAGTGGATCTTACTGAGGTGGCCCGGATATTTTGGTTGAGAAACCGGGTTGCTAGGCTATTGTTGAGAACGGTATAAGATGTGAGTTGAAGGGGGTGCGATCGAATTCCCAGTTTCGATCGGGCGAATCTTTCGGTAGACTCTGTATTCGAGTTAAAATTTTAAATCTAAAATCGCAGGAAGTTTGGGTGAAGGAAGTTATTAAAAATTTGTCAGAATATTACAGGCATCGGCCGATGGTACCTTTGTTGCTATCGGTGTTGTGGCTGTGCGCGATCGCCTGGGTAGCTTTCTTGTGGAATTTAGGCAACATCGGCTTAGTTGACGAAACCGAACCGCTGTTTGCTGAAGCCGCCCGTCAAATGACGGTGACAGGGGATTGGATCACTCCTTATTTCAACAGCGAAACCAGGTTTGACAAGCCGCCGTTGATTTACTGGCTGATGGCGGTGGCTTACCACACTCTGGGCGTTAACGAGTGGGCTGTGCGCCTTCCGTCGGCTTTTTGTGCGATCGCCCTGACTTGCCTCGGATTCTACACTCTATCGAAAACAGAAGGAAGAAGGAAGAAGGAAGAAGGAAGAGTCAATGAGGAAGAAGGAAGAGTGAATGAGGAAGAAGCAAAATTCTCCCAATCTCCCAATCTCCCCCTCTTTCTTTCTACTCCTTGGATTGGTGCGGCATTAATAGCTTTAAATCCCCAAACTATTGCCTGGGGGCGGACTGGCGTTTCTGATATGCTATTAGTTGCCTGTATTTGTTCGTCACTTTTGGCATTTTTTCTCGGTTACACGCTAGAAGAACAGAGAGAAAAAGCAGAACTTTCCACCATTTCTGCTGGGCGATTTCCCAATAAATGGTATTTGACTTGTTACGTACTAATTGCCTTAGCAATTCTGGCTAAGGGGCCTGTGGGAATTGTCATCCCAGCGATGATTATTGGTAGCTTCGGGCTGTATTTGGGAAATTTTCGGCAACTTTGGCGCGAAATGCGTCCGCTGTCGGGAATCTTGATTATTTTGGCGATCGCCCTACCTTGGTTTATTCTCGTTACTTTAGCCAACGGTGAAACTTATATTGACAGTTTTTTCGGCTATCACAATTTCCAGCGTTTTACTGGAGTAGTCAACAAGCACTCGGCGCCTTGGTATTTTTACTTTTTTGTAGTGCTCGTCGGTTTTGCGCCTTGGTCAATTTATTTGCCGGTGGCGATCGCGCGTACCCGTTTTTGGCAGCGCAGTTACTGGCGCCGTCAAGCGCGATCGGCACAATTAAGTTTATTTGCCCTATTTTGGTTCGGCTGCATCTTTGGCTTTTTCACAATCTCCGTGACAAAATTGCCTAGTTATGTATTGCCTTTACTGCCCGCCGCTGCGATTTTGGTAACGCTGCTGTGGAGTGAGATTATTGCAGGAAAGGAACCACAAAACAGACCGGGAAAGTTAGAGAAAAAACCAAATTCTTTACCGCGAGGGCTGTTAGTTACATACATTTTCAATATCGTATTTTTACTGATTATAGCCGGAGCAACTTTTTACTGCTACCACTGGCTGGGAGATGACCCGGCAATGCCCAATTTTCCGCAAGCAATTCAGCAGTCGGGATTGCTGATGGTTGGCGGTACGATTTGGATAACGGCGGCTGGGGCGATCGCACTTTTACTCTGGAAGCGGCAACAACGCTGGATTTTGGTAGCTAACTTCATCGGATTAGTCGCATTTATCATCTTTGGTTTGACTCCCGCCTACAATTTGGTCGATCTCAACCGCCAGTTACCTCTGAGAGAGTTAGCGAAGGTTGTTGTCCAACAAAAACTGCCGGGAGAAGAGTTGATGATGATTGGTTTCTGGAAACCGAGTTTAGTTTTTTATACGCAAGATCCGGTGACTTTCTACCGACTTCCCAGAGGCGCAAAAGACTACATTGAGGAATCCAACAACCACACTTCTCCGACGATTCTAGTGCTGGGATATCCACACAAGTTTGTGGAATTCGGATTGCAGCCAAATCAATATCAGTTGTTGGATAGTCGCGGCGCGTACCAACTGGCAAGGGTTCCGAGAAAGGCGTTTTTGAATTAGTGTATTGTACTGCGGTTTTGGCGATCGAGCGTCAGACCAGCTATGATGTTGAAATTGCGGTACAATCTACTAAACACCTGAAACATCAAGCTGGGAGCCAATCATGGTTTCAATCCTGAACAAACCCTCCTCGTTAATCCATGAGATTTGCATTGAAAAAGTCGATCGCTGGAAGTTATTCAAATTTAGTGAATCGCTCCAACAGCGAATGGAACAATTGTTAGAAAAGAAGAAGGACGATCGACTAATGGCAGAAGAGATAGCGGAACTTGAAGCCATTGGGGAATTAGATCGCATCTTTACCCATATCAATGCAATGATGGTGGCTCAAGATGTCGATCGGTGATTATACAAGACAGGCGGTTCGAGAAAGAGCGAGCTATTTTAGAGGAATGAAAGACTATGATCCCAATTAATGAAGCTCAACAGCAGTTGCAGCAGTTAATCGATTCGGTGAGTCAGTCACATCAACCGATCGCGATCGCAGGACAGACTAGCAATGCAGTGTTATTATCGGAATCTGACTGGGCATCTGTGCAGGAGACACTCTATCTTCTATCAGTGCCAGGAATGCGGGAATCGATTCGCGAAGGACTGGCAACGCCGATCGAGAATTGCGCTAGGGAGTTGGAGTGGTGAATTGGAATTTGGTATATACCAAACAGGCACAGAAAGATGCCAAAAAGCTGGCTTCTAGCAATTTACAAGACAAAGTACAAGAGTTAAGGCGCTACTATGGGTATCAGTCAAAGAAAAGACTATCCCACGATATGTATTTACTATAGATAAGGTGATAAGACATAATGCAAAAGCAAACAGACGATCTTAATCAGCAGTTAGACTCAGCTCGTTCCAAAATTCTTGATTCCTACCTTGCAACTATTGAAGATAGCTTTCGAGAAAACCGTCCTCAACTAAAACTCATCAATTATGGTACAGGGTCAGGAAAAACTCACCAATTGTTTCAAGCAATATATCAAACCATAGAAGAACATTCAAATATTCAAATAATCGGTATATATGTTTCCCCATTGAGAGAACACTTATGTGTGCCAGCTTCAGTTGAGAGCCAATACCCAGATATTCCCGTCTATAAAATAAATTCGTTAGAAATGAAAACGACGGATGAGTATATCAACTTATACAAAAAGTTGATATCTTCAATTCTCAAAAACAAAAAGATTTGGAAAATCGATAAAAAAGTATGTCCTGATGAAAAGGTTCAGGAAAATCGACGCAACCTTGAGAAAGTAAAAGATGTGATTAAACGCCTTGAATATGTAAAAAATACAGGTTTTGGAGATGAGAATTTTAATAAATCTGAGACTGATAAAGCAATATGGGAACTTAATTATTTAATTGAAAGCTTTTTAGAATTTTTTATCAAATCTGAATTAGATAAAAGTAATTGTCCTGCTGAATGTTTAAAGTTAATTGAAATATTTTTTCCCCTCCACCTTCTGCAAAACAAATCGGGAATTTTGATCCTCACCTATAAAAAATTTGAAACGGCTATTTCGTACTTTATCCACAACGGTACAAAATGGGTAAAGAAAAGCAGTCATCTCGATAAATACGTTATTGAGCATACAGACAACTCCCGAAAGTTTATACTTGCCTTGGACGAGCAGGAAGATGGCTATCAAATTATGCTAGAGGAGAAGATTGATATCATCTCTCCTGAAAAACTGGCAATCAATAATGCGCTATCATCTATCAATAGAGAATTTTCTATGCTGTTTTCAACTAAAAATAATGAAAACAGAGATTTTTTAAATTTCATAGATAAGAATAAGGGAGCTTTTTACGAATTTCAAGAACATTTTGAAAAAGACAAAGCCCTAGAACCAAAACTGCAAAAATTCGCCCGCATATATCAACGGTTGACCTTTGAGGAGGGAAACTCTATCAATTTTTTAGAAAAAATAGTAAAAATTCAAAATGGGCTTGACGATTCAATGGAAGAAATAGTTGGGATTTTCGACAATGATGAAGAAAATCTCATTATAGTGGATTTTGAAATGTTATCCAGAGTTATTTCAAAATTTGAGAATAATAGAAGTTTGTTGATTCCTCAAAAGCTTTACAATAAAATATGTGATGATTTAATGAACATTTTTGCATACAACAACCTATACATCTACAACCTCGAACCTCTGCAAAAATTGTTTTTAACCAAACCTTCTGGCGGGCACGTCCAAATCACAGAGGAAAAAGTGGCAGATAATACTTCTGTAGCAGACTTAATTTATGCCATTCTAGCTGTGCGATCGCAAATCAAAACCATCAAAGATTTTCTAGCTAACGTCTTAGATGCTGAAGATTCTCAATCCCGTTCTTTAGAAATTTGGTCGAAACAAATAGCTAAAGTCCAAAAGGCAAGTGAAGAAAGCCCCTCGCAAAATCAACTGCTAAAATACTTAAATACTACTTATGTCTATGAAAGTTATAAGTCGATCGTAAATATCAAAGAAATTTCTCGTTATCAAAATCCTAAAAATAATCTGATCGATCGCGCCCTTAGAGAAGTTTCTATTGGTAGTACGGCTATATTGACTTCGCCTGAATTCAAGCTCAATTCCATGTTATGCAATAATAGTAATGTGATTTTTCTGATTTCAGCAACAGGAGGAATTTTAGGAGATTTAAGCACGAGCTATGATATGCAGTATTTCAAAGATAAATTGCGGAATGCTAGTGAATCCGGTGAAACTTCCTTTAAGGAAATGAGCGAGGAAGAAGTATCGGTTTGCGAAAACATCAGAGAAAGTCGTGAGGCGCAGCGACAGATTGCAGTAAAGTTTTTCGGTGAAGATTTATTGTCTTTCCCAAATAACGAAACTCAAAAAGTTGTGGAACAATTTGAAGAAACTATTTTAAAAAGTTTTATCGACGATCTCAAGCAGGATGGGAATTGGCTGGGAACTTACAAAATCCAAGAAATTCAAAAGTTTATTCGTTTCTTGTTTTACCTGTTTGAGGATGACTCAATTCAAGAAACAATTGCTTTTACTCAAACTCTACGCTGGATTAAAAAGTTAATTCAACATTGCGAGCTACTCAAGCAGGCTAACTTTAAATTTAAAGCATCAACCGAACATCCAAATATATATTATCTGCAAGTAAAGCATAAGGAATATCAGAGTAATATTCAGATTAAAATAATTTTGTATGAGGCATCATTCAACAGTCTTTATTGCGACAAAAAAGCTCAAAACACGTATTTGAATGAGCTGGTTGAAAAAGCAGGGGAGAAAATCTTCTTTATATCGGCTTATCAGTCAGCTTCCAAAGGATTGAATCCGATTATTAAAAATCCTAACGGCGATGAAAAAGATTTCGACTCTTTAGCTTTGTTAATGGACAGTTACTATACAGTAATGGGCCCATCGCTGAACAAATCAAAAGATTCTGGATTATCTATGACGCTTTACCATTTTGCGTTGATGAAAAGTATTGTAAACTTGGGAGACTCTAATATTGAAATCAAAGATTTCAACCAATACCTCAGCCGACCAGAAGCTGGAGAATTTCGACAGCAGCAACACCAGATTTTATTAGGGAAACAAGTTTTGCAAGCGATCGGCAGATCTGAGAGACGCGATTTTCCTAACCAAGTGGTAAAAATATTTGTTAATGAAGAAACCAGAAAAAATTTAGTGAATTTTTACAGATACCTGGAAGGGAAAGAAAAGGAGGAAATTCGTAAATTTTCCGTTAACAACCACAAAGTTTACTTAAGCGTTCGAGAAGAAGAAAAAAAACGCTCGATTAAGGATTATGAAGATCATATTCTTGATGAGATTGATGCCACTATGGCTTTCCAAGCGTTTAAAACACAAATGTTGGAGGAAATCGATCGCTTTCATCTTAATCAACATAGTTTTGACATCACAAAATCGTGGGATGCGTTGCGCGATCCAATTGTTTTCAAAGACCCAGCTAAGTATCTGGAAAAGTTGCGAGATTCAG
This sequence comes from Microcoleus sp. PH2017_24_DOB_U_A, assembly GCF_020738205.1. Taxonomy (NCBI): domain Bacteria; kingdom Bacillati; phylum Cyanobacteriota; class Cyanophyceae; order Oscillatoriales; family Microcoleaceae; genus Microcoleus; species Microcoleus sp. PH2017_24_DOB_U_A. Next base: position 87,714 of record NZ_JAEQCT010000015.1, on the reverse strand, counting down.
GGCTATTTCCTGCTGATTTTATTGAGTCATTATTCTATCACAACCCAGAACAAGTTGAATTTACGCCCTATTTAGCTTCCGAGGAAGAAAGCGGTAAAAAATTCCAGATTATCAGCGATAGCATCAATGGGGAAAAAATCTATCCTTACCAGAAGCGGTTATATCCTGAATATCTAAAAATTAGCGAGCGAGGCTATGACTTAGAAGGTAATGAAATTGGCTCCCTAGATCCTTCGACTGATTTAATCTACAGACTCTACAACAATTTGATGCCACAACCTGAAGTTTTTAATACTTATATTCCGCGTCCGAATTTCTTTTACGATGTGTTGTATCCTTCACTGGCTGAAAATTTTGTGGAACGCTGGATTCAAGATGTAGTTTTCAAAGAAGGTAAAGACTGGAAAGCCATAAAATCCATCTATCGTTTTGAGCCATTGCGAGATTTAAAAAAATATTGTAAACTATACGAGCGGTTTGATTTGTACTATGTCAAGGAGAATACGTTATTTTGTATTGATGTTAAAGCTTGGAGCGTACCTTCGGGAAATCGCCTGTCAAAAAAGACGCTGGATAAAACCGAAAACAAGCTGAAGGAAATTGTTTCAGACTATCCAGAATTTAGCACCGCAAGGGGGTTACTTCTTAACTTGCACGCCGCCCAAGAAAAAAATCAACAATACTCACCCACGCTATTTTCGGGAAATTTAATTTTCTTTGACGATCGCAATTGTCCAGTAGAATCCAATATCCTCAAAGAGTTTTTGTTTACAAAGGAGAAATAAAATGAAAAATAAAACAGCAGCATTATCAGATATATCGCGAACCAATCAACTAAAAATTTTAGAAAATCCACAAGAAGTTGCCGAAAAACTGCGTAAGTATCTATTTAAAGAGGGACAAGGGATAGAACATTTTGAGCTTAAATATCCGATTGCTGAAGATAAAGATTCTGAAAATGAGGATTCACGGCCTACCTTTTATAAAGAGCGGCATAAATACATTAAAGCTCAAGTCCAAGAAAGACTTGCTGCACATGGGGAGAAACGAGAAAAATCAGAAATTCAATACTTCCTCTCATATACTGGGGGCAAAAAATATGTGTTCTTTTTATCCCCTAATAAAAATCATTCTGGATGGCAAAAGTTATTTACAGACAATTCTAGCGCTCGAGAAAGAATTTTCAACCTCATTTTCAAGTTTTATATTCTGTCTCAAGGCTTATACTTTGAGACACTGAATGGTTTTGAAGAATTACTGTTACTCCATTCCAGGGATCTCAGCAAATCGAAAGAGGCTCTTTTTGTGTGGGGACAAAACTTGTTAATCAAATACAATCAACATGGCGTACTCACATTAACCTTGTCTCGAAAACACCGACTCTTCTTACCAAAAGATAGCTACAGTACCATAGATGGTGATGATTTAGGAGATTTGTTGGTCTACAACGATAAGAACTACTACTTCGATCGCGACCTAGATGCTAGGAAAAAAAATAAAATAAATTTTATGCAATTTGGTAGCGATCCCAAAAATTATGACCAGTTCAAAAAGACTCAGCTTTATCATTACCAAAACCTCATGACAAAACTTGAGGACTTTTTAAGTGAGTGCCAGATTAAATTTAAATCTCTTGATTTTCACGCTGACCACTACTTAGAAAACCCTTTTATCAAAAACATAGAATCTGTAGAATCCTTAGAGATTATTAACAATACTGGAGTCGATTTAACAGAAGATGACCGACAATTTTTGCAATGCTTTCTGAAACATCAAGGGATATCTACGATCGCATTTTACAATGATGGAAAAACTGTTAGTACCTACGAACAAGTACCTGACGGTGAGGACGGGGTTTGCTGGAAAATTACGGAATCTATTAAATGGTCAGATATTCAACTCGAACCGAAAAAAAACTATTTGGTTTTCAATAAACTTTTGGAGGAAGAAGCGGGTTCGATGGCTTATCAAGCAAAAAACGATCTGTGGTATCCATCAACAACAATAGATAATAAATCGTCAGTAGATTTCTATTCACAGTTAAAGAAAAGATTTAACTATTTGGAGACGGGACTATTTTTTAGCACGCAGGGGATAGATATACCAAAATTTCGTGCTGTGGGAGATGATAAAACTGATTTTGCGGTTTTTAATTATACAAATTGGAAAATTGATAGAGATAGTCTCCACAAGGAGACGCAATCTTTTACAGAAGGGAAAATCTTGGATGTAGAGGGTTCTATTTTTTGTTATCTAAAAGAACAAGCAGATAGCAAACAATGGGAAAGTTTCTGCGATAAATACAAGATAAAGATTTCACCTAAATTTCAGAAAGTATTGATTGAGTTGGGAATTAAGAACTGGATCGCGCAGAGTCTTGCAAATCCGAACTTGGGCTTGCCTATTACTCATCAATCATTTCCTGAAAAACAATTTTTTAGTATTTATGTACGCAGCCCCAAAAACAAGGAACCTAAAGCGGTTGCGGTAGAATTTATCTACAAAGATGGTTGCATATATATAAAAAATGTAATGCGAGATATGAAACAAATAGAAACGAAATTTCGATTAATAAGGAAAAAAAATCAGTCAGAAAAATTAATTAACGATCAAAAATATTTTGTAGATGAATCAGAGAAGCTGTATATTAGTTGTTATACAGATGATAGGTATACGCCAACCTTAATTGGACGGATTGGTATTATTGAAGACTTGGAAAGCGGAGAATTAACAATAGACCGCAAAAACAAAGGTGAAAATAGTAGTAGATTGTTACCTTTGGTATCCCATTACAACAGCGAGATTAAACCTATTAACAGAATCCAAAATATGATAAGTTTGGATTTGAAGAACGAAACATTTATTCAGTATTATGTTCCTCCCGCACAAAATATCGGAGACTCGATTAAGAAAGGGTTTAAAGTCTATCATTTGATTGGGAAGAGAGATTCAGGAGAGTCAATTCCTAGATCTGAGCTTATCGAGCATCCCATCGCAGCTTTACATTTTAGTACGCTAACTCAAAATGTTTTAAAAATCGGTGATAACAGTCAATCGTCATTGTTACAAAAAGTAGCACAAGTATTAATTGAAAATTGAAACAAGGCTGAATTTGAATGCTGATTTCAGAAAAAATCCAGATATTTCAGCGATCGGAGAAGAGTATCGGATACACTCACATCTGGTGTGAGGCAGGAGAAAAGTATCAACGTCAGATAGCAAACCTGCTACTTAGAGCCGATCGCACTTCTCGATCGCCATTTAGACTGGTAACTGAGCAAACCATATGTGCCATAATCAGCCATATTATTTGAAGTGCGATCGCCCGAACCTATGGATGCGCTCATCGGCAAAACTTTACAGGGTGGAAAGTACACCCTCGAACAAGAATTGGGACGCGGTGGCTTTGGAATTACCTTCAAGGCAACTCACCGCTATTTAGGACAGCCTGTCGTTATTAAAACCCTCAACGAATCCCTGCGGCGACAACCAAATTTTGCCGAGTTCGATCGCAAGTTTCAAGACGAAGCAAGGCGGTTGGCTTCCTGCGTCCATCCGAATATAGTGCGCGTCAGCGACTTCTTTGTCGAAGACGGACAGCCTTACATGGTAATGGACTACATAGCCGGTCAGAATTTGGGCGATGTAGTCGGTACAAACAATCCCCTCCCCGAAAATCTGGCAATTCTCTACATCACTCAAATTGGGGCTGCTTTGAAAGCAGTTCATCAAAAGGGTTTGCTGCATCGAGATATCAAACCCCAAAACATTTTATTGCGCCAAGGTACTCAGGAAGTCGTGCTGATCGATTTTGGCATTTCCCGCGAGTTTACAGCAGGTGCAACTCAAAGTCACACTAATATGGTGTCCGACGGTTACGCACCACCAGAACAGTATTTCGCCCAAGGAAAATATACGCCAGCCACCGATGTTTACGGGCTAGCGGCGACGCTTTACACTTTACTCACAGCCAGGGTGCCCGTGGCTGCCATTTTGCGTACCAGTCAGCCGATGCCTTCACCCCGCGACTTGCGGCCAGACTTAAGTGTGACTGTGAGTCAAGCGGTGATGCGGGGGATGACGGTAGAGGCTCAAAATCGCCCTGCTAGCGTGGATGAGTGGCTGTCGCTGCTGCACGGGCAGGGTGCAGGGTCGGACACCGGGCCGACGCTGGCGGTGATGCCGGGACACGGCCCTCAGTCGCCTGCAACTCTTAAAACAGCGCCTGCTGTGGTGACGAATGGGGGCAGCAACCGCAAGGTTTGGTTGATTTTGGCGTTTGTGACGATCGCACTTATATTCGGTGGTTTAGTCGGGATTGCGAGGATTTTCTTCAACGGACAATCTTCGGAACCGGCACCGATGGCGAAGGACGATCGCACTTCCCCCCCCGCAGATCCAGACGCACGCACCAGCCCCATACCAATTCCCACTCCCACACCCGCACCAATTCCCCCTCGCCGAGAAACTCCGTCGCCTGCTGCTGAAACTCCCGCGCCAACTCCAACTCGAACTCCAACTCCAACTCCCGCGCCAACTCCAACTCCGGCCCCAACTCCAGCACCAACAACAACTCCAACACCTGAGGCTGGGAAACCCACACCAGCGGAAAAACTGGTTGACAAGCAATTGCCGCCCGATCGATCGCCCCCACCCAGCGAAAAACCCGGAACCGGTTATCAGAAGACTCCCACTATCCCAGGGTTTGCCGTTGGTACGCCGGAAAGTCAGATTGTAAGTGCACTGGGAGATCCCACAGACTCTCAATCCCGCGGCTATTGGCCGAATACTCGCACCGCACTTTATGAATTGCTGCCGAACCGGGTGACTCTCGGCTATATTTACGATCGCAATTCCGAACAACTCGTGCAAACAGAGGGTTCTTTTGCCCAGTCGGTGGACGATTTGGTAGTCCGAACCGCGTTAAACGGCATGGTGGGCGGCGCAGATAAGGAGATTTTGCAAGGGTTCCGGGACGTGCAGCAACGTCGCACCAATCGGTTTAATTTTCAGAAAGGTTCGTTGAAAGGGACGATCGAACGCAACAATCGCGATCGAATTTACATCGGCGTCTGGGACAAAACTTTGCATTAGAAATCTTCCACCGGTGTAGAGAAACCGGGTTTTTTAACGAAAATATTTGCCCAAAATGCTCATTCTCACAGTTGGCGATCGCAAGTGTCACAATACTTAAAGGTTTTTTAGGTACGTAGTTGCGCTTCAGCGCTCAAGCGCAACTACGTACCTTTTTGAATCTGTCTCGGTTAAAAAACCCGGTTTCTTGGTAGTGCGGCCTCTACTATTTGCCAAACAATCCCCAATCCCCAATCCAAAATCCCCAATCCTCAATTCAAAATCCAAAATCTTCAATCCAAAATCTAAAATCTAAAATCCAAAATCGATTGACGTTATACAAAATATTAGCTATGATTAGAGAACACGAGGGGCTGTAATGGTTTCGACAGGGTGGCGAAAGCTGCTCCGTGATGCAGGTCGAGAGGGAGTCTACTCTCGTTAATATCGGCTCAAAAAAAATAGTAAATGCGAACAACATCGTTCCTTTCGCTCGCAAAGCCGTAGCTGTAGCCTAAAAACTTCTCTAGCTTGGTTCAGAGTGTATGCCGCTTAACTCCGTTAAAGGCAGCATAACAACCCCCAACGGATGCCCTAGCTAAACGTTTCTAGTCGTCTAGCCGGGAAAGCAATCACTAGAAAATCCTCCCATTTAGGATAAAGATGGTTCCCGCCCCAAGGATCAGAGGGGATAAACCTGTGAACGATCGGAAGGTAAATACCCATTTTGGACGGCAGTTCGATTCTGCCCAGTTCCATAAAAAAGGTAGCGTAAAATCAATGGTTTAAGCCATTTGAAAGTTACCTTAAAGCATAAAAAGGGCAGAGAATTAATTCTCTGCCCTTTTTGTTTGGGCTATATCTCAAAGGAGTGATATCAAATCCGGTAGCATCGGAATTATTAGTAGCCAAAATCAGGAGACGGCAGTGCCGTGTCCCTACCGACAAATATTGTAGGGAGACGGCACTGCCCTGGACTCTATATCATTCTGGTGTAACCGGAATTGATATCATATCAATTTCATTAGTATCGCAATGATATAAACGGACGAAACGGCAGTGCCGTGTCCCTACAATTAATCATGGTAGGGACAGGGCACTGCCGTCTCCTCTTCATTCCTCAACCATAAGTTAGCAACCCATTAGTCAAGCTTGGGGATCAGATAACTATAACTTCCCCTCATCTATCGGTTCTTGGGGCCTGTCCGGCGATATACTGATATGCGGTAAAGCATTAAAAATCTTTACAAACACCCAAATCTCCAAGCCTACTCCTACTAAGGATGGGTGAAAAATTATATGGCGATCGCTCAAAAGCTGGAAACATGAACCCAGGAATTGACTTACAAGGAAGTTTTGTAGAAGCCCTGACGAATTTGGGCTTACCGGCGGACATCGCCCACGTGCTTTGGCTACCACTGCCAATGGTGCTGATGGTTGTCGGTGCTGTATTCGGGGTACTGACTAGCGTCTGGCTAGAGCGGAAAATTTCCGCCGCCGCTCAACAGCGGATTGGCCCGGAATTTCTCGGCCCCCTGGGAGTCCTAGCACCCGTTGCCGATGGCATGAAGTTGGTATTCAAAGAAGACATTGTACCGGCAAAAGCTGACGCGCTGCTGTTCACGCTCGGCCCGGTAATTGTCGTGATTCCAGTGTTTCTGTCCTACTTGATCGTACCCTTCGGAGAGCATATGCTCATCGCCGATATGGGGACAGCGATATTTCTCTGGATTGCTCTTTCTAGCATTCAGCCGATCGGCTTGCTGATGTCGGGCTATGCTTCTAACAACAAATACGCTCTCCTCGGCGGACTCAGAGCCGCTGCTCAATCCCTCAGCTACGAAATTCCCCTAGCTTTGGCAGTATTGGCAGTTGTGATGATGTCCAACAGCTTAAGTACGATCGACATCGTACATCAACAAGCAGGCTACGGCATCGTCGGTTGGAACGTTTGGCGACAACCTGCTGGTTTCCTGATTTTCTGGATTGCAGCACTAGCAGAATGCGAACGTTTACCCTTTGACTTACCCGAAGCAGAAGAAGAATTGGTAGCAGGATATCAGACTGAGTATACAGGCATGAAATTTGCCTTGTACTACATCGCTTCCTACGTTAACCTCGTCCTTTCTTGCCTGCTAGTAGCCGTTTTGTACCTCGGTGGTTGGGAATGCCCGATTCCCGTCGGAGTCATCACAAATGCCCTGGGATTGAGCGAGACAACTCCGTGGTTACAGGTAATTACAGGCACGCTGGGCATTACAATGACCTTGCTGAAAGCCTACTTTTTCCTGTTCTTGGCAGTTTTGCTCCGTTGGACTCTGCCACGAGTTCGGATTGACCAATTGCTAGATTTGGGATGGAAGTTTTTGCTTCCGGTTGCTCTAGTTAACTTGCTATTGACCGCAGCTTTGAAACTTGCCTTTCCCTTTGCTTTTGGCGGTTAATTCATAATAGGTAAAGGGCAACAGAAAAAATACCTGTTAACCAATTACCTATTATCAATTAGTAATTACCAAAAACTCAAGTACAGAGAGAGAACACGATGCTAAAATTCCTCAATCAAGTAGGCGCATACGCCAAAGAGACTGTTCAAGCTGCTAAGTATATCGGCCAAGGGCTAGCTGTGACCTTCGATCACATGAGACGCCGCCCGGTTACAGTGCAGTATCCTTACGAAAAACTAATTCCTTCCGAACGTTTTCGGGGCAGAATTCACTTTGAATTTGACAAGTGCATCTCCTGCGAAGTCTGTGTTCGAGTATGTCCAATCAACTTACCTGTGGTGGATTGGGAATTTAACAAAGAAACTAAGAAGAAGCAACTCAAGCACTACAGTATCGATTTCGGGGTGTGTATCTTCTGCGGTAACTGTGTAGAATATTGTCCGACTAATTGCTTGTCGATGACAGAAGAATACGAGTTGGCCGCCTACGAACGTCATGAATTGAATTATGACAATGTGGCACTAGGACGCTTGCCATACAAGGTTTCAGACGATCCGATGGTGACACCGTTGCGCGAATTCGCTTATTTGCCGAAAGGTGTGATGGACCCTCATGAAGTTTCCTACACCGATCGCCGTGCAGGCCTCCGCCCAGAGGAAATTCAGGAAAGTAAGTAATGGGAATGGGGAATGGGGAATCGGTAATTGGGAATGGGGAATGGGGAATGGGGAATCGGTAATAAGTTATTGGAACTAACAAACAACAAATTACCAACTACCAACTACCAATTACCAATTGCCAATTACCAATTGCCAATTACCAATTCTCAATTACCAATGCCCAATTACCGATGGCCAATGCCCAATTAACAAAGGATTAAATATTGTGAATCTAGCCGAAGGGGTTCAAATTGTTTCATTTGGCATACTCGCCGTAATGATGATTGGAGGAGCATTAGGAGTAGTCCTGTTCTCCAACATCGTTTACTCAGCATTTCTGCTGTGTGGCGTATTTACCAGCATTGCCGGCTTGTACCTATTGTTGAATGCTGACTTTGTAGCAGCAGCCCAAATCTTAATTTATGTTGGCGCTGTTAACGTCTTAATTTTGTTTGCCATCATGTTGGTAAACAAACGAGAAGAGTTCCGCACAATTCCTAACGCTTGGGTGCGTCAAGTCGCAACCGCAGTCGTTTGTGCTGGTTTGTTTGCACTTTTGGGCACGATGGTAGTGTCTACTCCTTGGGCAATTGTGACAACGACGGGAGCACCCGCCGAAAGTTCGATCGTGACGATCGCCAAACACTTCTTCACCGACTATTTGCTACCTTTCGAGTTAGCATCGGTATTTTTGTTGATGGCAATGGTAGGAGCAATTGTGTTGGCGCGCCGCGATTTCTTTGCGGATGAACTGTCCGTGAAGCAATCAGATACACCAGCTTTTAGTTTGCCTGAACGCCCCCGCGAATTAGTTTCAGCCGGTGATGTTTCTTCACCGGAAACAAAGTAATTGTAGGGTGTGCACTGCGTACCTATCTGTTCGTCAGGCGAGAAACCTGGTTTCTGTTCGCAGCCTCTGTATCTGCCTGTTTTGTAGTAATTTAGACTGAGAGCAACTCCCAAAAATTATGCAACTGCAACTCCAGTATTTCCTGTTATTAGCTGCTGCACTTTTCTGCATTGGCATTTACGGTTTAATTACCAGCCGAAACGCCGTGCGGGTATTAATGTCGATCGAGTTGATGCTGAATGCAGTCAATCTCAATCTGATGGGTTTTTCTAACTATCTTGACCCCGTACAGATTAAAGGTCAAGTATTTACTGTTTTTGTAGTAACCGTTGCGGCTGCTGAGGCTGCTGTTGGTTTGGCGATCGTCTTGGCGATTTACCGCAACCGCAATACCGTAGACATGGAAGAGTTTAATCTGCTGAAATGGTAATCAGCGGTCATTAAGCTGTCAGAATTAAGGTGGAGGGTTGACCAAATTGGGGAATTTCGGTGTTTTAGCTCAAATATCCCCAACCCTCAACCCAATAAATTAGAAGCAAAAGACCATCAAGGGCGATCGGCTAATAGAGATAAGCTTGAAATGTTTTCAGATGTCGCAAAACTATAAAATGTCTGAAAAGTATCGTGTAATACCACTTCAAACAACTTCAAACCAAAGCTCCCAGAGCAGTTGGTAAAAATCCTAATTACTGCCAATTCTCAATAAAGTCGCTGTAGAATACAGCAATACAGATAATTTTTCTCACCAATACTTCGGACGGGTGCATCTGGCGCAAGGCAAATATGTTTGTAGGGGCGAAGCATGACCGAAATCAATATGAGATGATAACTAATAACTTATATGCGGTCATGCTTCGCCCTCTTGAAAAGTGAGATGCACTCCTTCGGACAGTATTCGATCGCCAAGAAGAGCATCAAAGTTTCAAGGGGAGTCGGTAATCGAGTTGCCAACGGAAAATCAAGGGTTTCAGACTACAACTAAAAACTGTCCGGACTATTGCTCATAATTGTAGCTTATTTTAAATATCGCGATCCCGAAAGGGTGCAGTAGCGATCTGAATTTTGGAAACTTTGCTACTTGTAAGGAGTTTTTGTGTTACTTAAGTTCGGGTATCTTAAAAATTAGCAATTCCCGATTGTAACCTACCGAATTCATTGGGACTATCGTACCATTTTTTTAACTTATATTGAGTCATATCGGACAATCTATAGCAGTGGAAAGTGGACAGTTGACAGTTGACAGTTGCAGAACCCGAATCAAATCATTGATGCAGTACGGGTATCGGCTCTATTCATGAAGTTATTTATGCCCTCACCGATGTGGCGGTTGCTATAGTATGAGAAAAATTCAAAAACATACTGGTAAAGCCTTTGTAACTGCTGCGAGCGCAGCCTTATCAATTCTGGCGGCTACCATGATTCTCGATCGCTCCGAAACTCAGCGATTTCAGGAACAACAACAGGCAGATACTCTCAATCAACTGAGTACCGTGCGAGCCCGTTTGGAAGGGGCAATTAACACCAGACTTCTTCTCGTAGAAGCTTTAGTCACTCATGCTTCAACCCGTCCCGAACTCACCCAAGATGAATTTACAGCTATTGCTTCTCCTCTGTTGGAGAGGTATCGAGGGATTCGGAGTACGAACCTAGCCAAAAAATCGGCGATTAGTCATATTTATCCGGTTGTAGGCAACGAAAAAGCTTTCGGGTTGAACTTAGCAGCAACGCCGACCCAAAAAGAAGCTGTCGATCGAACTATTGCCTCAAAAAAATCGGTTGTTGCCGGCCCGGTTAAACTCGTACAAGGCGGTACTGCATTTATTAACCGATCGCCTATTTTTGTCAAATCAATAGAGGGAAAATCTGAATATTGGGGACTCGCGAGTATTTTGGTCAATCCCGAAACTATCTATGAAGAAGCCGGATTGTTACAAGAATCATCTAACTTAAAATATGTACTGCGTGGCAAAGATGGATTGGGGGAAAAAGGTGAGGTTTTTTTCGGCAATGGGGCAATTTTTCAGGAAAAACCCGTTTTTCTTTCCGTCACGTTACCGAACGGTTCTTGGCAGTTGGCCGCCGTTCCTAAAACTGGATGGTATGACCATTCACCAGTTACTATTTGGTTGAGGGGAGGAGGTATGACGATCGCACTTGTGGGAAGCATCGGTGTCTTCATTTTAGCTAGCGAACCGGCACGGTTGCAATTGGCGATCGATCGCGCCACCGCCGCATTGCGCCAAAATGAAGAAACACTCAAACAGAAGAATGCCGAGATGAAAGCCTTGAATTCAGCGTTATCTGAAAGCGAAGGTCGCCTATCGCAATTCCTCGATGCCATGCCCATTGGTGTTTTTGTCACCGACAGTCACGGAAATCCCTACTACACCAATCAAACTGGACAGCATCTTCTCGGTCAAGGTGTGGTAGCATCCGTTGCCGAACAAATTCAGATTCAATACAAAATTTACCAAGCTGGTAGCGATCGCATTTATCCTCAAGAATCAGATCCCCTGTTAAATGCGTTGCAAGGAAAAAGCGTGCGTCGCGAGGATATGGAAATTCATCATCCAGACAAAATTATTCCCATTGAAAGCGCAGGAACGCCGATTTACGATGCGGATGGAAACCTAAGTTATGCGATCGCAGCTTTCCAGGATATCACCGAACGCAAACAAGCTGAAAAATTGCGCGAAGATTACAATCGAACATTAGAGGAACAAGTTGCCGAACGCACAGCCGAACTATCCCAAACCTTAACCGAACTCCAACTAACTCAAGATGAATTAGTGCAATCGGAAAAAATGGCAGCATTAGGTCAACTCGTAGCAGGAGTTGCTCACGAAATTAACACCCCGTTAGGAGCAATTCGCTCTTCTGTTAGTTATATTACCGACTTTCTCAACGAAAACCTCAGCCAATTTCCCACATTATTTCGCGAACTTACCCCAGAACGAGAAACACAATTTTTGGAATTGTTGCAACGATCCATTGCCAACACCACGATCGTATCCGGTCGCGAACGCCGACAACTCAGAAAAACAATTACTAGCCAACTCGCAGCCCAAAACATTGAGAAATCTGAAGGATTAGCCAATATCCTCCTCGACTTAGGAGTTCACGATCGCCTCGAACCTTTATTCTCACTTCTACGACAAAGCGACAGCGACCAATTTCTCAAAACTGTACGGGCCTTTGTGCGCTTGCAGGCCAGCACCCGAGATATTAACATCGCCAGCGATCGTGCCGCCAAAGCCGTGTTTGCCCTAAAAACCTACGCCCGACACGACTCTAGCGGTGAAACAATCGAAGCCAACATCCTCGACGGCATAGATGCAGTTTTGACCCTCTATCAAAGTCAGATCAGACAGGGTATAGAATTAACTAAAAACTACGAACATATCCCACCCATTCAGTGTTATTTTGACGAACTCAACCAAGTGTGGACGAATTTGATTCATAACGCCCTACAAGCGATGAATAACAAAGGATCTCTCACCGTTAACGCAATTCACAATCACGAAAATATCCAAATTAGCATTGCCGACAGTGGCACGGGGATTCCCCCAGAAATCCACTCGAAAATATTCCAACCTTTCTTTACCACTAAACCTCCAGGCGAAGGAAGCGGATTAGGACTGGATATCGTTCGCAAAATCGTTGCAAAACATCGGGGACAGATTACTTTTGAATCTCGTCCAGGTCAAACCACATTTACAGTTATCCTACCAATAGAGCGTTAAAAAAAAAATGAGTAAACCTATTGTGATTTGTATTGATGACGAGCAAATTGTTCTGGATAGCCTCATCCGAGAAATATCAGAATCTTTAGACAATGAATGCGATATTGAAACAGCACTGGGAGGTGCGGAAGCATTAGAGTTGGTGGATGAGTTAATCAAAGATGGTAGTGAAATTGCACTGGTGATTTCTGACTATATCATGCCAGATATCAAAGGAGATGAAGTCCTACGATACGTTCACGAAAAACTCCCACAAACTCTAAAAATTATGTTGACAGGCGAGGCAACAGTTGAAGGAATCGTGAATGCGATTAACTCCGCAAAACTCTATCGATATATTTCCAAACCTTGGCACAAAGTCGATTTAAAATTAACAGTTAAAGAAGCAATTAAAAGTTACGTGCAGGAAAGAAAGCTAGCCGAACAGAATAAACGATTAATAGAAAATGAACAGCGATTGAGACATTTTTTAGAAGCTATGCCAATTGGTGTATCGGTTCATAACGCTCTGGGACAACTAACCTACGCCAATCAAAAATCTAAGGAATTGTTTGAAATCGCAGAAGGGACAATCTCGAATATCGAAAATTTACCCCATATTTATGCTTTGTATCAAAGCGAGCGCCAAGATTTGTGCCGATCGCCAGACTTGCCGATCGCGCGTTCTTTGTCAGGAGAAATAGTGCGAACTGACGATCTAGAAATTCATCAAGAAAAACGGATCGTTCCTTTAGAGATTTCTTCGACACCAATTCGCGATGAAACTGGAAAAATTTGTTATGCGATTGCCACTTTTTCCGATATTACAGAAAGGAAACAAGCCGAAAAACTTAGAGAGAATTACAATCGTAATTTAGAATCTCAAGTTTCCGAAAGAACGCAACAGCTACAGCAAAAAAACGAAGAACTTGCCAATACTTTAAAACAGCTAGAATCAGCTCAGCAGGAATTGATTCATTCTGAAAAAATGGCAGCATTAGGTCAACTGATTGCGGGAGTTGCCCACGAAATCAATACACCTTTGGGTGCGATTCAATCCTCTGTTAAATATATTGGCGATTACTTCTCGGAAAATTTGGCTGCATTACCGACATGGTTTCGACAGTTGACACCCGAAAAAGAATTACAATTTAAGGAATTATTAGCGCGATCGCTGCTAAATCCTGCATTGATTTCTGGAAGGGAAAGACGACAACTGAGAAAAGCAATCGTCGCCCAACTAGAAACCCAAAATCTCAGTAATGCTGATACTCTTGCCAATTTGCTTCTCGATCTTAAAATCTACGAAAATATAGAACCTCTGTTCAATTTATTTCAAGAGCCCAGCAGCGAAATATTTCTCAAAACAGTCCGCTCTTTTGTGCGATTGCAAGAAAGCACTAGAGATATCAATACTGCCTCTGAAAGAGCTGCAAAAGTTGTATTTGCACTCAAAACCTATGCCAGACAAAATCTCAACGAGCAAAAAATTAAAGTCAATATTATCGAAGGATTAGAAGCAGTTCTGACACTTTATCAAAATCCAATCAAACATGGAGTAGAATTAATCAAAAACTATGAAGATTTGCCTCAGATCGAATGCTATTTCGATGAACTCAATCAAGTTTGGACAAACTTAATTCACAATGCTTTGCAAGCGATGAATTATCGGGGAATACTCAGAGTTGATGCCGCTCGATTGAATGGTAACATTGAAGTCAGTATTACCGATAGCGGTAATGGCATACCAGAAGAGATTCAAGATAAAATCTTTCAGCCATTTTTTACCACTAAGCCTCCAGGAGAGGGCAGCGGTTTAGGGCTGGACATCGTGAAAAAAATTATTGAAAAACATGGAGGGACAATTCATTTTCGATCGCTGCCTGGAAAAACTACTTTTATTGTGGCATTGCCAGCAGATATTTAGAGTAATTTGATGTTAAATTGTTTGTAATTTCAGCAGAAAAAATAATTATGCCTAAGCTTGCAATTCTGTGTGTTGATGATGAAGTTGTTATTTTAAACAGCGTACTGCGACAAATTCAAGAAGAATTTGATGACCAATATGTATATGAAACTGCCGAAAATGCAGAAGAAGCACTAGAAGTTTTAGACGAACTTTATGAAGAAGGAACTCAAGTCGTAATTATTGTTTCTGATTGGTTAATGCCGGGAATGAAAGGCGATGAATTGCTCGTTGAAGTCCAGAAAAGGTTTCCAGGAACGGTGAAAATTTTATTAACCGGACAGGCAGATGATGCAGCGATCGAACGAGCCCAAAAAGAAGCAGATCTTCATCATCTTATTCCCAAACCTTGGACAAAGCAAGAACTGATTAACTCCATCAAGTCGGGAATTGAAAAATTATAAATTAATCCCACCTTAGAGGAATATGAAAAAACCAGTCATTCTGTGTGTCGATGATGAGCAAATGATTCTTGATAGCCTCAGAAAAGAACTATCAGAAACCCTGGAAAATCAATATCAAATAGAAACAGCGCATGACGGGCATGAAGCGCTGCAAATGGTTGATGATTTATTAGAAGATGGTCATCAAATTGCTGTCGTGATTGCCGACTACATGATGCCCAGAATGAAAGGAGATGAAGTCTTAAAAGAAATCCACAACAAATCTCCTTCAACAATTACGATCATGCTGACGGGGCAAGCGAGTATCGAGGGAGTCACCAATGCCATTAATACGGCAAAACTCTATCGGTACATAGCTAAGCCCTGGCAAGCTGAAGATTTATTTTTGACGATAACAGAGGCTACAAAAAGTTATATGCAAGCAAAAAATATAATTAAACAAAATATAGAATTAATTAAAATAAACCAAAATTTAATTTCTTTAAACACAGCTTGTTCTCGCTTCGTACCGGATGAGTTTCTAAAATTGTTGAACAAAGAAAATCTTGTCGATATTGAACTTGGTGATTCTGTGAAAAAAGAGATGTCAGTTATGTTTTCTGATATTCGATCGTTTACAAGTCTTTCAGAAACCATGCCTTTAGAAGATATTTTTAAATTTATTAACAGCTATTTTTCTATAATGGAACCCGCTATTATTGAGAATAATGGGTTAATTGACAAATATATTGGCGATGCGATTATGGCATTATTTGGTAGTGTTTATCATGCGGATTATGCCGTCAAGGCGGGAATCTCTATGCTCAAAAAACTTGCCGAATACAATCTAACCCGAAAAGCACGCGATCGCCCTCCCATTAAAATTGGCATCGGTATCAATACAGGAATGTTAATGCTTGGAACTGTCGGCGGAAAATTTCGTATGGACGGGACAACAATCGGCGATGCTGTCAATATAGCCTCCCGACTAGAAACTTTAACTAAGCTGTATGGCGTGCCTTTGTTGATTAGCGATTGCACATTTTTAGGGTTAAAAGATGCTAATCAATATTGCATTCGTTTAGTCGATCTTGTACAAGTTAAAGGCAAATCTAAAGTGGTATCCGTCTTTGAAGTCTTGGATGCAGATCCGCCGGAAATTCAAGAGCAAAAACTCGCTACTAAAACCGAGTTTGAGCAAGGGTTAGTATTTTACACAACAGAAGAATGGGAAGCTGCTTCCCGATGTTTTGAAAAATGCTTGCAGCATAATCCACAAGATACTGTAGCACAATTACACTGGAATCGATGCCAAAATAAATACTCGAATTAAAGGGCGATGAATGCTGGAAATAGTCGGATTATTGGTTATTTGAGAAGATATACCAATAACCAATAATCAATGATATCGTGTCCGATCCATTAACCGCAATTAGATTCGATCGCGCGTGGCCACGAAAGTCCGCAAAATGGAGCGGACTTGCGTGGGTACTACCAACTGTTTTTGTTATGGTAATTGACCGGAAATGATATGACTAATCACTAATGACTTCTAGTAATTTCTAGAGTGATTTTGCCTCCAAAATCAGGAATCGGGGCGGCAGGTTTTGAAAGTTGTAACTTAACTTTATCAACCAACGGTAGTTGTAAAAGCGCTTGGGCGATCGTATCTGCTAACCGTTCGATCAATAAAAACTTGGAGTTTTTGACTAACTCTTGAATCAGGGTAATGGCACTGCGGTAATCCAGAGTATGTTCAATATCATCACTTTTTCCAGCTTTCGACAAATCTAGCCAGAGAGTGACATCCACTTCAAACCACTGCCCCAAAACCTGCTCTTCCGGTAGGTAGCCCGTGTAGCCGTAGCAGCGAATTCCTGTAAGTTGAATACAATCCATTGTGAAATAAACTAAAAGTAAGTTGCCTATACCAAATTGTATTAAACCAGATAAAGTTATCCTGGGTGCATTTCAATTTGGAAAGGGCGAAGATATTTGCAAAAATGAGATGCACCCGTTCTCCTTCTCTTGTATCTCTTTCTTTCTCCCCTCTGCGCCCTCTGCGCCCTCTGTGGTTAAATAACTCTTATTCTATCTTAAATTTTACAACTGCCCTCCCTTCTCCAAATTATCCAGAAAATCCTCAGCAACTTCACACCATTTCTGCCTAATTTCTGCATCTTCGGGCTTGTCTGTCAATGTACGACCTTGTAATTCGGGATATTTATTGTAAAATAATTCATCTACTTTTTGATAGAATATATCTGGGTCAATGTTGAGATTTTTGCGACGCTTTCCAATTTTTTCTTGCCTAGCTATTTCTGCATCTAAAGACGTATTTGTGGGAAATTGTGGAAGTTCCGGAAACTTGGGTAATTCAGGCAGTTTGGGTAGGGTAAAACCAGATTTGACGGCACCAAAAGCTAACACTCCCGGCAATAAAACCACGCTTAAACTAGCGACAGTTTTCCAAGGAATTAATTTTAAAATATTGGTGTTTTTAACAATTTGAGGGTTTTGGTTGACAGGAGTATGATTGCTGGTAGGAGTTTGAGTGGCGTTTTTGAAGGGGCGGCCGACAAAATTCATTGTGACCATTTGGGAGATTATACTGCCAATTTGGGATAATTTTGGGTCTTTGAGTGCTTCACGGACTTCTTTTGCAGATTGGTAGCGATCGCCCGATCGATCTGCTAACATCCGATCCAATACCATCCCTAAGTTTTGACTGACACTGACGCGATCCCGCCAATCCCAAGTTTTTTGATTAACATCGTACAATTTCTGAGGCTTTTTCCCTGTCAGCAAGACTAAAGCGGTGACAGCCAAAGCATACAAATCGCTAGCCGGAGACACTTTACCCTGTCGCATTTGTTCGATCGGCGAATATCCCTGTTTGCCGATCGCCGTATCCGATTGTCCCTTAGACTGAAATAGAGCACTCGCTGCGATTTGTTTGACAGAACCAAAATCAATTAAAAACGGTAGTTTGTCAGCATCATGCTGAATAATATTGTCCGGCGAGATATCGCGGTGAATTAAATTTTTCGAGTGGATGTATTCTAAAACTGGTAAAAGCTGAAATAGTATTTGAGTAACTTCGGCTTCGCTAAAATTTTTACCTTGTTGCTGGCGCGATATCAGTATTTCTTCGTAGGTTTGACCTTTGATATAATCTTGCACTAAAAATAAAGATGGATTCCCACCGATATCGGTTCGTAGAAGTTCTCGGAAACGCGGGATTTGGGGGTGTTGAAGGCTATAAAGGATACTCGATTCGCGATCGAACAATTCGGCCGCTTTCGGGCTGTGAACCACCGGAGAAAACTCTTTGAGCACGCATTGTTCGCCGTAGCGGTTGGTATCTTCTGCGAGGTAAGTCCGCCCGAAGCCGCCGCGGCCTAATTCGCGGATGATGCGGTAGCGTTTTTCGAGGGTGGAACCTGGGGCTAGGGGGGAAGGGTTGGACATAAACCAGGGCGGATTGTTCGATTTGGGGAGTCGCGGGGGACGGTATAGCTTATTGTAGCTAAGTTTGGTTGGCTGTGAGGGCGATCGCACTTTGATGGTGTAGAGGTTTGTGATTTGATTAAATCAATTAATTAAATCATCTATATCTTCTATGAGAGTCATAGGAATAGACGATCAGAGAAGTTTGACTTAAAGTATAACTAAGAAGTAAGAAACGGCTTCACAAAAATACTAGATACCCGACTTTTTTTAAAGTCGGGTGTCTAACAGCCTACTCTTAAAATCATCCCAACTGCGATCGCGCTTATTCACCTGCTTTTTCTGCTAACTTATGCTCTTTCAAAGCTTCTAACTGCTTTCTGACTCTTTCCCGGCGACGCACGTAAAGCGGGCTATTTTGTAAATCGACTTCTGCTAGAGCCTGAGCCTGCGCCAACTTCATATTCAAATCTTCCAACATTAAATTCACTTCGCGCCAGCGAGCTATTGATTTTGCTCTCGTCTCTGCATCAGGAATTTTTTTTTCATTATTCATAATAAGTTCCAATTTCTTTTTGTTTCTTGAGCTGTTGCCTCTACAGCATAGGCTGTAGCGACTGCCTGTTCGATTGACTGATACAGTAAATTTAGTGTAGCAGAATTAGCTGCTGGTTGAGACTCAGCTATCTGCAACACTAACCCATAAATGCGATTGTACAAAGTTCTTAACCTTTCCTCTGCATTTCTGACTTGCTCTAGCTCATCAATCGTCTCATCTGTCTCGCCATATTGCTCAAACAAGCTAGACTCCGTTTCCGTCGCTAGGTTAATCACTTGAAACAAGCGAGGCAACAAGTTAGAGATTGTTGTTAAGGTTTCATCTGGTAAATTCGCCATAATGCAATTAGACTTTCACTCCTAGCACAGCACAGGTGATTTTACCATATAGCCGCGATTTCAAACTCTAAATTCCCTCTCACATCCTGTGCTGTTCTTAATGATAACTCTGCGCGATTATTGACTTTTTACAAATCCCGATGAGTGAATTCCTTAGCCTCATTCCCCACATAACTAGCCGCAATATGACCATCTCCAACCACTCGATACTTATACGTCACCAATCCTTCTAAACCAACAGGCCCGCGAGGTGGCATTTGCTGCGTACTAATCCCCACTTCTGCACCGAAACCGTAGCGGAAACCATCGGCAAATCGAGTCGAACAATTATGATAAACTCCGGCCGCATCTACTCCATTTAAAAATGTTTCGGCGGCTTCGCTATCTTCGGTGACAATCACA
Organism: Microcoleus sp. PH2017_24_DOB_U_A; assembly: GCF_020738205.1. Lineage (NCBI taxonomy): Bacteria > Bacillati > Cyanobacteriota > Cyanophyceae > Oscillatoriales > Microcoleaceae > Microcoleus > Microcoleus sp. PH2017_24_DOB_U_A. Next base: position 67,868 of record NZ_JAEQCT010000015.1, on the reverse strand, counting down.
TCTGTGTGTCTCGAACCGTAAGTGTTGATGTGATTAATTGCCTCTTCCACAGAATCTACGATTTTGATTGACAAAATCAAATCGCTGTATTCTGTTGACCAATCTGTTTCTGTAGCTGCGGCAATATCCAAGATGGCGCGAGTTGGTTCGTCTCCCCGCAGTTCGACTTTTTTTTGCTGCAATGCTTCGGCAACTATGGGCAGGAATTTGGGCGCGATCGCACTGTGAACTAACATAGTTTCAATGGCATTACACGCGGCGGGATATTGCGTTTTGGCATCGACGGCAATCTCTACTGCTTTGTTGATATCCGCAGCTTTGTCTGCATACAAATGACAAATTCCGTCGGCGTGTCCCAACACAGGAATTCGGGTATTATCCTGCACAAACTGGACAAAAGAGTTGGAACCTCTGGGAATAATTAAATCTATATATTCATCCATTTTTAGCAGTTCGATTGTTTCTTCCCGCGTGGTTAATAACTGGACTACTTCGGGATTGACTGCGGTTTCTGCTAATGCTTGGCGAATTACTTTTGTCAAGATTTCGCAGGAACGGACTGCTTCTTTGCCGCCTTTGAGAATTACGCCGTTGCCGGATTTGATTGCCAAGGATACTATCTGAATTAAAGCTTCTGGACGCGCTTCAAAAATAATCCCTAAAACCCCTAAAGGACAGGTGATGCGCTTCAGAATTAATCCTGTGTCTAATTCGCGGTGAATTTGGACGGCACCGATCGCCTCTGGGAGCTTGGCAACGTCGCGCACACCCGCGATCGCACTTTGCAACTTGCTCTCGTCCAACTTCAGGCGATCGTACAGCGGTTTCGCAATGCCATCAACCTCAGCCGCCTTGCAATCAGCAGCATTCGCCGCCAAAACATCCGGCGCAGCAGCTTCTAAAGCTTTAGCAATAGCTTCAATCGCTTGATTTTTGGCATCAGCGGACAAAACTGCCAATTTCCTAGCAGCTTGGCGCGTTTTTTGGGCAATTTCAATAATCGACATGGCGTTCATTCAGTTGACAGTTGACAGTTGACAGTTGACAGTTGACAGTTGACAGTTGACAGTTGACAGTTGACAGTTGACAGTTGACAGCTTGAGGGCGACCTCGAATTGTCTGATTTTAATTTCTCGATACAAGGGTTCCGGCTTGAAACCAATTCTTTTTTGTAACTTTGAAATATAGCCTTTCTCAAAAAGATGAGGTATAACTGACAGCTTATATAACCAATTAAACCAAGAAGGGCCCAAGCCCAACAACGTACCTCATCTTTCTGATGACCGCTATAAATAGTTTTGATTGTTGAGTTTTGAAATGGGAATTAGATTTTGGGAAATAAATTGGGCGGGCGGTTTTCCATCTTAACAATTTACAGGAAATTATATATTTTTGTTGAGACTCCTTAGCGCGCTCCGTAGTGACAGGTTAAAACAGTGAAGTATAGATAAATTCCCACGGTAATTACCTTTTGTCAATAACCTTAGGAGAATATTATGTCATCTCAAGCTCCTTTACGCAAGGCTGGGCGATCGCCCAAAGCCGGGATTAAACTGATCCAGAAAACTGGCGGAAACCTCGTTTTAGCTTCCGGCGCCACTATCATCATGCTATTTGGTATGGTGTTCGTGTTGTCCTTGGCCTCAGTTTTCATTCTCAACGGCCCCGATCCAGTTACCGGATTGGCGATCGCACTTCCGATCACTCTGATTTTTAACATCGCAGCTTTTTTCCTATCGCCTTACTTGATGGACTTAACCCAAAATTGGCTTTACAATACTCGCTGGGTTTCCCTAGCAGAAATTGACAGCCTGAGTCCAGAAACTGCGAAAGTTATTCAGAAGGTTTGCAAACAGAAAAAGCTCAAGCAGCCGCGTTTAGGAATTATCGACGACCAAAACCCTACTGCTTTTACCTACGGTTCTTTTCCTAACAGCGCTCGCTTAGTCGTCAGTCAAGGTCTTTTCACCTATTTAGACGACGATGAAATTGCTACTGTTTACGCCCACGAACTAGGTCACATCGTCCATTGGGACTTTGCAGTAATGACTTTAGCTTCGACTTTAGTGCAGATTACTTATTTAATTTACACTACAGCTCAAAGCCTCGGTCGAAGCGCTGGCGATAAAGCTAGAAGTGCGGCAGGTAGCGTCGCTGCTGTGGCTTATTTTTTTTACATCGCCGGCACTTATTTGCTGCTGTATCTGTCGCGGACACGAGAATATTTTGCAGACCATTTTGCCGCCGAAACTACCGGAAACCCCAACGCTTTATCGCGCGCTTTGGTAAAAATTGCTTACGGTATTTTGGAAGAAGGAGAAAGAGCAACGGAACCCAGCCGCTTGTTAGAAGGAACTCGCGCTTTAGGCATTTACGATGCAAAAGCTGCGGTATCTAGCGGTACTGCTTACCGGATTTCGTCGAAACCGGAAAAAATTGGACGAGTTTTTCTGTGGGATATGTTCAATCCGTGGGGTTGGTGGATGGAGTTGAATTCGACTCACCCGCTGACTGGTAAGCGAGTTCGCGCGTTGAGCACCTATGCGGAACAATTAGGCTTGGATATTGAGTTTGATATGGGTCGGATTGTGGGCGAAGGCCACAATTTGAGCAAGCGGAAATTGTACGGAAATTTCTTTTTTGATTTGCTGCTGTACAGTGCGGAAACTCTGGGCTTGGCGGTGGGTTTTGCGATCGGCATTTCCCTCTCGGCTGCGAATCCGATGATGATGGTTGCTTGTGCTTTAATCGGTTTGGGCGTGGGAATTTTAATCAAAGCTTTGGTGATGTTCCCGAATTACGCACAAGCAGAAGAGTTGGATGTTTTAACTTTAATGTCTGACCCTTATGCTAGTCCTTTACGCGGTCAACCTGCGAAACTACAAGGCGAATTAATTGGTCGCGGTGATGCGGGTTATGCGTTTGGTTCTGATTTGAAATTGCAAGACAGAACGGGAATGATGTATCTACATTATGCTTCTCGTTTTGGGCCGATTGGTAATTTTCTGTTTGGGATGAAACGGGTTAAAAGTTTGATTGGTATGGATGTTAGTGCTTTGGGTTGGTTCCGCCGGGGTGTGGCGCCTTGGATGGATTTGATTCAGCTTGAAAGCGATAGCGGTACGACGGTTAGCAGCTATCACCGTTTCTGGTCTTTTGTGATGGGGATTGGTGCGATCGCGATCGGTATTGCAGTTCTATTTCTGTAATTTCCAGCTTAACATTTGAAAGGACTGAAGTCCTTACTACAAACCTGGTTCGTAGTGAGGACTTCAGTCCTCTTAAGTCAGGGTTAAGGACTAGAGCATTAGTGTCAAATTAAGCAATATATGTCAGAAAGGGCGATCGCCCTACGGGATAGCTACGCTTCACGCTAAGAGTCTGCAATCAGTGCCCTTTGAGATGGTGGAAATCGATCGGATTGTCGGTGGAAAAAGAGGTTGGGGTGACGCGAGGGTTAAGCGAATATGTAGGAAAGGGCGATGCCAAAGGTCGGCTTCGCCAACGCACTAATTTACCTCATCCCAGTTTGCACAAGCATAAAATCGCATTGCAATGACTGTGCAGCCTCTCTTCATTTCTGTATTGGGTAAACCTCAAAAGCTAACTCATGACGAAAAAAGCAGACATTAAACTCCGCAAAAAAGTTGAGGTGTCCAAGGATTACCGGCGCATCTGTCGATCGACTCCAGGCAAATGCAAGTAAGATCGGCGAAAATTGAGCAACTGTACCCGAAAGAACCAATCCCCTGGCCTCGCTGCTAGCCAAATTCCCGCTCAACTGAATAGGAACGGTTTGCTGTTCCCATATTGCCCCTAGTTGTAGACCAATCTCATAGGGCAAGACGTTGACACTCGCACCCGTATCCAATAATGCCATCACTTCTACAGAGTTGCTGCCATTGGAGAGTGTGATGGGCAAATATGGCAGAATGCTCGAACGGCCAAGGCTATCAATTCGTTCTGTAAATGCAAATCTTTGACGATTAAGCATTGGCTGATTCCTGGGTGGCAACTAGAAGTTCTGATAATGCTTTAACTCCTGCACTATCTGCCTGTGGAGACCATACAACTGCGCTGGTTGATGCTAGTTGATTCAGGAGTACATTTTTTGAATTACTATCTTCATTAGGTTCTAAGCTGCATCCTTCTTCCTTGGCAACTGCAAGCAGGAGAAAGTGAATAAGTCGAAGTTTATCTTGATGGGATAGTTGGTTGACGGTAGGTAAAAGTTCGCTGAGAGGCATATCGTTTATTTAAGATTATATACATCTAGTTTAGCCTCTAAACTCGCGTTCTCAGAATAATCGCCCTTTTTTTGCTGTGGCGAGATCCCTACGGGATAACTGCGCTTCACGCCCTCTGTGCAATCAGCGCCCTTTGAAATGGTGGAAATCGATCGGATTGTCGGTGGAAAAAGAGGTTGGGGTGACGCGAGGGTTAAGCGAATATGTCGGAAAGGGCGATGCCAAAGGTCGGCTTCGCTTACGCCCGTCAGAGCAAGCTATGGGATAAAGTATTGACACACTAGCTAACCTGTATAATATTGAAGAATCATATTAAATCTCAAGCTTATTCAGGGATGATTTATCTGATTCAACAGTGTGCGACTCAAGAGCAAATTGAAGAAATGCTAGAAATCCTTGGCAGTTATATTAAACTGGCAGTGGATATCGAACGCCGAATTCTGACAGGTGGTGGAGAACTTCACGCCGATTGCGAAGCTTTGTTGCTGGAAAACGGGAGCAAGCAGGTAGATATTTGGGGAGCTGACTGGTATCCGCTGACGCAAGAAGTAGGTTATGAATCTCTAATCAATATTCGTCCGCGTCAGAACAATCGCTCAATGGAAATTCAAGACCCGGTTATTCGAGAACGGGTTGCTCAAATCGTTCAGCAGTTATTAGGAGGATTATGAGAGATTGGAATGCTTTAAAAGAACGCTATTTACGAGACGAACTACCGATTCGTTTAGGAAATTTAGCATCTAATTTGGCACGAATTAAATCTCGATGTCAAAATTCAGCTAATGGCGAACTGGTTGAAGGTTTGCTGCAAGAAAGTAAGATATTTATTGAGTGGACGGCTCTCGATGCAGAGGTAGAAATAGCCGCTGAGTTAGTTGAGCTACAAGTTCAGTTAGCTTGCTGGCAGTATTGTTGGGCAAGGATTTGGGAGGATGCGGAGCAACGAATGATGGTGGCCCAAGAAACAAAAATTTGGTCGGAGAAAGTGCTGAATATGTCCGGTTTGTTGGCTCTCAATTAGGTAGCGTGCGATCGCCCTTGTTTAAAAAGAATTTAGAAGGACGATCGCACTTGTGGGAAAAAATTAGCAGGGATCTCGCACTTTTTTGCTGTGGCGAGATCCCTACGGGATAGCTGCGCTTCACGCCCCTGTGTGCAATCAGCGCCCTGTGAAATGGTGGAAATCGATCGGATTGTCGGTGGAAAAAGAGGTTGGGGTGACACGAGGGTTAAGCGAAAATGTCGGAAAGGGCGATCGGCTACGCACTAAAGCGTCCAATCTTCGATTGACAATCCGGGAACTTGAGCAAAGTCTCGTTGGTTGCGGGTGACAACGGTAGCACCGACGGACAACGCAATGGCTGCAATCCGCATATCTTTTTGCAGGCGATTTTTCCGCAGAGGCGGATGATCTTTTAACAGTTTCTTGAGACAACTATCAGCTTCTGCTGTAAAATCCAGTACCTCAATAGTTTGGAGATATTTTACAGTTGTCCAAAGTTTTGAATAGAGTGTAGGTAGGTTATGCAGCATCGACGGATCGTTAATCCTGCCAATCCAGCCATTAAAGAGTTCTTGAACCGTGACAATCGTGACAGAAACTTGATGCTTTGCGACGTTAGCGGTGACTTGGGGATGATTGTAAAGAATCAGCGAAACGCAATCGGTATCCAGAATATATCGACACACTTTAAGCCGCCTCTACAAGTAATAGGAAGGATCGACTTCCGAGTCATCATCTGAGGTTCGTTCGGCGCGAATTGATTCCATAATTGCCGCAAAATCGGAATCGTCTTTAAAGACACCTGCAAACTTCATCCAGGTTGGTTCTGAACCCTGAATTGGCACGTTCCAGGAAATCGCTTCTATATTTTTGAGCCGTTCTAAAAAGGTAGCTTGAATTTGGGCGATCGCCATTTCTCGTGTTTCTGCTTTCACTCGACAGTCTGGAAACTCTCTGACAGATGCCACAACTTGCCCGGATGTCAGTGCTTCTAGCAGGAGCGTCACTTTGAGGTTTGTGAATGGATCAGATGGCGGTAAGTCTATGTTTATCATGTTAATTTTTGAAAGACTAATCATGAGCTTTACGTTTATTGTAGCGCATAGGGCGAGATCCCTTTTTCGCTGTGGCGAGATCCCTACGGGATAGCTACGCTTCACGCTAAGAGTCTGCAATCAGTGCCCTTTGAGATGGTGGAAATCGATCGTCGGATTGTCGGTGGAAAAAGAGGTTGGGGTGACGCGAGGGTTAAGGGAATATGTCGGAAAGGGCGATCGCTCTGGTTTGAAAAAATAAGAAGGGCGCTGGCTCGCAGCCCCAGCGCACAACAACAATCAGGCTATCTGAAATTACCATCATCATATATTTTACACTTTCCTACTTCAATTTTTCCCATATCAACAATGCCTCCCAGCTCAATTGTCTTACCTCTACGCCGCACGGGAAATCCTCAGAGATTATGGATTAGCAGACATCGACAACTACTCAGCATTGATTCAGCGCTACCAAGGCAATCTCCTCTGGTTAAAAAGCGTCGCGACTCTGATTCAAGAGTTGGGCGGATGCGTCACAGAGTTATTACCAGATGATACTATATTGTTACCCGAAGATTTGAAAGATGTTTTACAGCAGAAGTGCGATCGCCTATCCGAACTAGAAAAACAAGTCCTCTCCTGGTTGGCGAAAGCAAGCGATACAATAAACCTCACCCAATTGCTAGAAAATAGCCGAATTCCCCCATCAGATTTGGTAAATGCGCTGCAATCTTTATCCCGGCGTTGTTTGATTGAACAACAAGCAAATTTTTACACAATTTCACCTGTACTGAGGCAATATGCGATCGCCCAGAATCATCGCAGTAATATTTGACCGTCAAATTAACTTTGATGAATAGTCCCTATTTAGGTTATACTAAGGCAGGGCTACTGATTTTTATTCGGAGCATTGCGCCCATGGTCGTACAAGTTTCAGAACCAATAACAATTGTTAAAGAAGAACGCTTTACCTTACCCGGTTATTATACTTGGGAGCAATTTGAGGCGCTACAAACCTTAATAGAAAATGCCCCAGGCTTGCGAATAACTTATTTAGATGGGTGTGTGCAGTTTATGACGCTAGGCGAAGACCACGAACAGATAAAAAGTGTTCTGGCTATATTTATAGGACTTTACTTTTTTGAGAAAGGGATTAATTTCATTCCTGTAGGGAGTGCAACTCGCAGAAACCAGGCAAAAGATGTATCATTTGAACCTGATGAGTCTTATTATATAGGTTCAAGGAAAGAGCATCCCGATTTAGCCGTGGAAGTAACGATTTCTAGCGGTAGCACAAATAAACTAACTAAATATCTGCGACTTCGCATCCCAGAAGTTTGGTTTTGGGCAAATAATCAGTTGGCTATCTATCGGCTGCGCGACGATGATTACGAGCAAGTTTTAAGAAGTGAGTTTTTGCCGGAGTTGGATTTAGAATTGCTGGTACGGTGCGTTTTGATGCCTTCAATAATTGAGGCAAGAACGGAGTTTCTCAACGGGATTCAGCCGCAGTAATTCGGTTAATTAATAGGATTTACGCAACGGGCACCATTACTGAGGCAATATGCCACCATAAGACTCGGCGGTTGAAACCGTGGCTACTGTAAAAACGATCGCGATTGGGAAGCACTCGTTAACCGAATTCACATTTCGATTACAGTAGCATAATCTTTGCAAGGTAAACTGGTTCGTGTTGTGCGTCCTTCACATTCTTTCCCAATCTCAAATCTCAAATGGTATTAATTGCCCGCTTACACAAGTTTCTGACGGCGACTGTGGATGAAAAATCCCGATCGCGCACAATATTCTGGTTGATGCTGAGCTTGACATTTGCCGCAGTTTATGGTGTTTTAGGAATTGCTCAAGCTTTCAGCGCCGAGTATATGGTGCAAGACGATGCGAGACAGCACGTTTTCTGGATGATGCGGTTTGTCGATCGACAATTGTTCCCCAACGATTTCATTGCTAACTATTTTCAATCTGTCGCCCCCGCAGGATACAGCGCCCTCTACAAATTAGCAGCAACAATCGGCATTCACCCGCTATTTTTTCACAAAATATTGCCGCTATTTCTCGGCTTAATCTCCACCTATTACTGTTTTGGGCTTTGCTTGGAAATGCTGCCAGTGCCGCTGACTGGATTTATCGCATCTTTGCTGTTAAATCAGCATATGTGGATGACGGATGATTTGGCTTCCACAACGCCCAGAGCTTTTATCTATCCGATATTTCTCGGTTTTTTATATTATTTGTCGCGGAGTTCGTTGCTGCCCTGTTTGGGGGCGATCGCCCTAATTGGATTATTCTACCCTCCCTACGCCTTGGTTGCTGCTGGCGTGTTAGTTTTGCGGCTGGTAGCCTGGAAAAACGGCCGTTTGCGCTTGTCGGGCGATCGCACAAATTACCTATTTTGCAGTACCGGTTTGGGACTAATCTTTCTAGTAATGCTGCCCTATGCCTTGGATAAATCGGAATTTGGCCCGACTTATACCGCAGCAGAAGCAAAGCAAATGGGCGTATTTGCAGCCGACGGCAGAAATGCTTTTTTTCGTCCAAATCCGGTAGATTATTGGCTGACTGGTAGGGGTAGCGGGATGTTTCCCAAGTCGCTGTTTACGCCTGTAACTCACTGTGTGGGGCTGTTTTTGCCGCTGCTGTTGCTGTGGAGGCGATCGGCTTTTCCGTTAGCGAGTCGGATTAATAGCAAAATCTGGCTGTTGCTTCAGCTATTTTTAGCATCCTTGGCGATGTTTTTTGCCGCTCACGCTACCATTTTTAAGCTTTATCAGCCTGGACGCTATACTGCGTATAGCTTGAGGTTTATTGTTGTGTTTATAAGTGCGATCGCCCTGACGTTAATTATCGATGGCGTCGGTAACTGGGCATCAACAACCGAAACAAAATTTAAGTTAAAAAATCTAGTTGCACTAATTACAATGGTGATAATTGCGATCGCAGTTGTGCTTTATCCATGCTTAGTGGAAAAATTTCCCACAGTCGGGTATGTAGAAGGTAAAATGCCCGCTTTGTACAAATTTTTTCAGCAACAACCTCAAGATATTGTGATTGCTTCGATCGCCCCAGAAGCCGATAATCTGCCAACGTTTAGCCAGCGTTCGGTTTTGGTGGGAAAGGAATATGCAGTGCCGTATCAGAAAGGCTACTACAGCGGATTTCAGCAGCGAGCAAGCGATTTAATTCGCGCTCAATATACGGCTGATAAACCCGTATTGCTAAGCTTCATTAACAAGTATGGGATTGATTTTTGGATGCTCGATCGCAATGCCTTAACTCTTAAGTATGTAGAGGATTACGGCTGGATCGAAGACTTTGATTCTACACCGGAAGCTATACTTTCTCTCAAACAAGGGAAAGTTCCTATTTTAGCACAAACAATGACGAGTTGTGCGGTTTTTGAGAATCAACTTTTAGTAGTTTTGCAAACATCTTGCATTGCCAAATTAACCTCTTGAGTTGAAGCGGGCGGGCTCAGGGGCCTACCCCACAAGAAAACTAATTATTTGTGGAACAGGCCGGAAAGCCTGTTCTTGAGAACGGAGATGATATCAGTTATAATTCCCATATGGAGATAATGGTGCGGTTCAATGACACAAGTTCTCGATCGCGAAATTCTCGATGGGCGAGTGGTGCTCAATGGCACCTGGGAGCAATTCAAGTTAATCCAGAAGGGCTCCGAAGATTCCCCTGGGGTAAAATTGTCTTTTTTTGCAGGTGCGATCGAAATTATAATGCCGGGATTCCAACACGAAAATTTTTCGGAAATTATTGGTTACTTGGTGACAACTTTTTTGCTGGCGCAAGGCCTTAGGTTTTACCCTTCTGGTTCAATGACGCAGGAGAAAACGGGAGAAGTTTCAACCCAAGCTGATAAATCGTTTTGTTTGGGGCTACCTAAGTTGATTCCCGATTTGTCTATCGAGGTAGTTTATACTAGCGGTGGATTGAGCAAGTTGCCAAAATATCGGGCTTTGGGTGTGCCAGAAATCTGGTTTTGGGAGGATGGTACTTTGCGGTTGTATCACCTCCGCGAAGATGGATATGAAGAAGTAATTCAGAGTGAATTGTCAGGATTGGAAACCCTGGATATTGATTTGCTAAAACGCTGCATTTTGATGGGCGAAACTGATTTGGCTGAAGCGGTAAAGGTTTTTGGGCAGGGAATCTCGACTCGATCCGAATGAAAAAGCCTAATACCCAGGTACTCGACTTCTTCAAGAAGTCGGGTACCTGCTATTTCTGGTAACGAGAAATCAAGTATTTTGTAGGGGCAATCCCCCAGGGGTTGTCATCCCCTATGGCTGTCTTCCCAATCAAAGCTAAATATATATCCGCAGTCAAATTCGTACAGAATGAAAATTGCCTAAAAGTCGATCGCAAATTATCCATACAGCAAAAACATGGCAACACTTTACGTTAACCCCCAAACAGGCAGCGATTCCGCAGCCGGCAGCCAATCAGCCCCATTCAAAACGATCGCCCGCGCAATCAGTCGCGCTGCATCAGGAACAGTTATTCAGCTAACAGCGGGAACTTACAGCGCAGCCAGCGGCGAACAATTTCCCTTAGACATTCCCTCTGGAGTCAAAGTTATCGGTAATGAATCCAACAAAGGAAGCGGTACTCTAATTCAAGGAAGTGGCAAATTTGTCAGTCCCACCGCTGCGAGTCAAAATATCACTCTACTGCTAGCAACTGATGCGGAATTGCGGGGAGTAACTGTCACCAATCTAGATATTCGCGGTACCGGAGTCTGGATGGAGTCAACTTCTCCTACTGTGGCTAACTGCACTTTTACGCTTTGTAAGCGCGAAGGTGTTTTTGCCACAGGTACTGCTAATCCTGGGATTTTAGACAACATATTTGTGGAAAACTCAGCCGCTGGGGTAATTATGGCTGGAAGTGCTAAAGGCGTGTTGCGGCGCAATGTTTTTCAAAATACCGGTTTCGGTATTTCTCTGCAAGCTCAATCGGCTCCTTTGATTGTTGACAACCAAATTGTCGCCAATCGCTCCGGTATCGTTTTAACGGGGAGCTCTAAGCCGATTGTGCGGAAGAATCGCATTGAAAAAAATACCGAAGATGGTTTGACTGCGGTGGAAAAATCTCTGCCAGATCTTGGTACGGCTCAAGATTTAGGGGGAAATATTTTTGCCAACAATGGCGAATTTGATTTGCAAAATGCTACTGCGACTAAGATTTTTGCCCTGGGAAATCAGCTCAATCCTTCGCGAGTAAAAGGTTTATTTGAGTTGGGAAATGTGACGCCAACTCCAACTCCAACTCCGACTCCAACTCCGACTCCGACACCAACTCCGACACCTGGAGGTGTAAAGTTTAGCGATATCAGCACTCACTGGGCTAAGGATTTTATCGATCGCCTCGCTAAGATGAATATTATTAACGGGTTTCCCGACGGCACTTTTAAACCTGATGAGAGTTTAACTAGAGCTCAGTATGCGGCGTTGTTGGCGAGGGCGTTTCAGTTGGCGCCGCGCCGTGAGGCGACGGTTTTTAAGGATGTGGCGGCAGATTTTTGGGCCCAAAGTGCGATCGTCAAAGCGAATCGAGGCGGGTTTTTGGTTGGATATCCCGACAGCACGTTTCGCCCGGAACAGAATTTGACTAGAGCTCAGGCGATCGTATCATTGGTAAACGGCTTGCAGTTGGCGGGCGGCAATCCTAATTCTTTGAGCGTTTATGCCGATCGGGCTTTAATTCCCAGTTTTTCCACCGACTCCATCGCCACCGCCACAGAGCGCAAAATCGTAGTCAACTATCCCGCCCGCGACAAGCTTTCCCCCGCCCGCGACATCACGCGCGCCGAGATATCCGCCCTCGTCTACCAAACTCTGGTAGCCACAAACCGCGCAGAGCCCATTAACTCTCCCTACATCGTCTAAAGGTACGTAGTTGCGCTTGGGCGCTCTCTTTGGTACGTAGTTGCGCTTCAGCGCTCTTTGGGGATATCGGAAAAAACGAAGATAGCAAAACAGCGAATAGTGAAGGAGAGAGCCAGGGCTCAGGCAACTACGTACCTAAAAAATAGCCCCTCTCCTCCGATCCCCATCGGACAATCTCCGCAAGTCTTGCTTTCCGAGCGTCCAAATCGTTTTATGATAAAAATATTAAGAAATTCAGCAATCTTTAAGGTTCCACTCTCAGATTATGGCTAAAATTCAATTCTCCCGGGGTATAGACGAAGATACTGTACCCGAAGTCCGCCTAACTCGTTCTAAAAGCGGAGCTCAAGGCACTGCCACATTTATCTTTGAAAATCCGAAATCTCTCAGCAACGATAGTACCCAAGACATTACTGGAATGTACATGATCGACGAAGAAGGCGAACTTCTGACTCGCGAAGTTAAGGCTAAGTTCATCAATGGTCAACCTGCGGGTTTAGAAGCTCTTTATCTGATGAAAAGTGCCGCTGACTGGGAACGCTTTATGCGTTTCATGGAACGCTACTCGGAAGCAAACGGCTTAGGATTTAGCAAGGCATAATAGATAGTTAATAATTGGTAGTTGGTAATTGGTAATTGGCCGATAGCCGATTGCTGGTTGCCGATTACTTACGACAAGAAACAATGACGCAAATTCCTCACCCCGATTTATCTAAAATAACCGTAAATTGCGCTATCATGACTGTTAGCGATACGCGCTCTGCTGACACAGACAATAGCGGTTTGTTAACGAAAAAATTGCTAAAAGATGCAGGTCACTCTGTGGTAGCTTACACTGTTGTTAAAGATGATGCTGCAAAAATTGTATTGCAAATGCAGGCGCTTGCCCAGCGCGAAGATGTGGATGCGATAGTTTTGAGTGGCGGGACGGGTATTTCTCCACGAGATACTACCTACGATGTGATGGAGAGTTTGCTCGACAGGATTTTACCTGGATTTGGCGAGATATTTCGGTTTTTGAGCTATCAAGAAATTGGTTCTAGGGCGATCGCATCTCGCGCTGTTGCAGGCGTGTATCAAGGCAAGTTAGTCTTTTCTCTTCCTGGATCTAGTAATGGCGTGAAACTAGCTGTGGAAAAGCTAATTTTACCAGAGTTAGTTCACTTGGTCAAGCAGTTGAGGGGTGGATGAGGGCGGAAGTTGCTTTTTTCACTGAGGGGAGAGATTGGCGGTCGATCGAGCTTTACAGTCGATCGACCGCTTTGTTGTAAGTTAAGAGCGATCGGCTACACTTCGATTTTATAATTGAGTTGATGTTCGTCACCCGGTAAGCCTCGAAAACCCCAATTGTGTTTCGGATTCTCAAAAATCGTGATTTCTAAATCCTGTGTGGAAATTCCAAACGGCTGTAATCGCTCAAACAATAAACGCATCAACTGCTTTTTCATTTCGACACTGCGTCCTTCAATCATGCTCACCTCAATGATAGTGTAACGTTCTGTGCGCGCTGTAGGATAAAAGAAATCAGAGGAGTCGAACAGAAAGAATCGATGTGAACGTTTATCCGGTGGATATTGGAGTGCATCTACGACACAGGAATTAATGACATCAGAGAGTTGGGGCTTAATGGGATGGAGATGCTCTCTCAAGCCGGATATTTTGACCTGTACCATAATTCTATGTATGACAACAACTCTCTATTAAAACCTAATTGCCGCGCTTGAATTTGTCAAGATCACATAAATTTAAGGGTGCCAATAAGTTGGTAGTGAGGACTTCAGTCCTCATAGTTTTATGTTTTCTGAGGACTGAAGTCCTCACTACCAACCTGGATCTGACATCATGCTATGAAAATCCCAGCAACCTTGTCTCCATTCATAGTCATGCGTGCCACAAATTCATCTCCACCATCTGCAAAACTCAGCTTCCACAAATAAATCTGAAAACCATCTTGTGTCAACTCACCAAAATAACTAATTGAATATCCGTTTTGCAGGCGGGAACCGAGTTCATCGCTAACATTATCGAACATTTCTTGTGCAATTCCCGTTTTGTAGTCTGCATCGCCCACCGTGGTAAACAGCTCGTAATTTTTTGAGGCTGTGGCATCCAAAATAACCTGCAAACAATCAATGACCTTTTGAGGGGGGGCTGTCGGGTTCATGATGATATCCTTTTTTTAGGTTTCTCTCAACACGATCTAACTAAGACTGCTGTCTAAGTATTAATTCTACCACATTTGCGATCGCATCCAGTTTTAGAGCCTCATTGACCGCAACATTTTTGACATTAAAATACAGTAGGGACACAGCACTGCCGTGTCCTACCCAAGCATCTCAAATACAGTCAACTAAAAACCGCTATATTGCTTGAGCAACAATAGTCCGATGTCTGAGAGTATTGCAAGTGATTGTCGGCACCGCAAAACCCGAATCAACCAAAGCCTGCTCAATATCCAACCCAAAATACTGATCCAAATAAGGCTCCGTACTCTTGAGCAAAGTCAAAATATAAGGAGGCATTTTGGCATAAACTACCGACTGAGGATTCATATCCATAATTGTCAAATGTCCGCCAGAGCGCAGCAAACGCCTCGCTTCCCGAAATACTTCCTTACTTGCTTTTTGTGGCAGTTCGTGACAAACTAAACAAATAGAAACTAAATCAAAAGAAGCCGCAGGTAAACCAGTAGATTCAGCAGCAGCGTGCACCCAAATTGGAGATTTTTGATTAGAAAATTCCGCTTCTCGCTGTTGTGAACGGTATTGAGCAACCGACAAAAAATAAGGCGACAAATCCACCCCAGTCATCTTTGCTTCCGGGTAAACATCCCCAAGCGCAAACGTACTCATTCCCACACTGCATCCCAAATCGACAATATCTTGCGGTGTTTGGGAAATTTGAGCTTTGACGATTTCGTGATAGCTAGCGCGGAGTTTAGCATCGCCTTCTGCACCCGCTTCTGGCCAAATTCCCGCATGAACTGCACGGGCTGCAACTTCAACTTCTGTGGCAGCTTCCCAACTCATATTACCTTTTTCGTAAGCGTGGAATGAAGTTAGATAATATTTCGGGTAAACCAAATCGGGATTTTCTACGCTGAGCAATTCTGCATCCCAATTTCGGGACAAAAGTGTTTGCGCTTCTTCTCGCCAATGCACTCCGATTTTTTCGGCTCTGTTTATCATCATTTCCCGCGCTTGGTGCTTGGCTAGAGCGGCCAAAGGCTTGATGGAGAGTACGCCATTTACTAAACGCGATGCTAATCCCGGAGTTTTGTTAACTGCAACAGTCATATTTTATTGTTTTCGATTTAGCGCTATCGATTTTAACACACTTGGGTCATTTTTACTTATTTGATATAAGGAAACTTTACAAGGTTCGTAGTGAGGACTTTAGTCCTTTCTTGGATGCGGACTCGCATTCCTCACTACAAGCCAATCTGTCCTTTCTTGGATGCGGACTAAAGTCCTGACTACGAACCAATCTGACTATTAGCATTAGATCTCAGATGAGATGGCCGGGAAATCTGGAATCGGATTTGTCGAAGTTGGAGTATTTGGAAGAACACTATCAAATATGGTTATTTAGGAGTTTGTTGTGAGCAAGTCAATTGTGGAATTGGTTGATAATTTGCCGGATTCTGGGATTACTGTGATGATGCTCAAATCCCTGGATTTTGTGGTTCCGGGAGAATGGAATAATTTATCTGGTTTTGATAATACTATTCGATCGCTCACAGGGGAAACCGATCGCGCTTTAGTGGAAAAAATTCGCGCCCGGGCGATCGAGCTTTACGCCAACTCCAACGAACCCTATCAAGGCGCAGTCAAGCTTTACCAGCTTGCAGACAGCGCTGACAGTGCCTTAGGAGCGACTGCTATGGCGAATAAAATCGGCGAAAAAATCGGCTTTCTGTCGTTTATGAGCCGCCTGACTCCCAAGGCTGACACCACTCAAACGATCGACTTATGCGTCAAAGTGGCGATCGAACTCATCGTCTTCTGCAAACTCAACAAAATTTCCCTTGACAACGTGGGAAGCTTTGCCAATTACTTATCAGAATACAAAAGCGAATCTCTAATGCGGATGGCTGCATTAGTATGCGCTGATGGCTTAATTCCCCTCGGCCCGGACTTTATCAAAGTAGCGCAAAATACCCTAAGCAGCTTAAATCCTGGAACCTTGCAGCAAAACTCAACCTTTCAAAACATCAGCAACCTAATTCCCGGCGCCAACAATGCCCAAAAATTCGGATTCGTGACAGCAACCTTCGCCTCAGCCCAAGGTTGGATGAACAATTTAGTGGTATCTCGCGGCTTAACTCCCGCCACAGTTTTAGGCAATCTCAAGCAATACGTCGATGTTACCGATGACAAATTGGATTATGTCGCCGCGTTTTTGGACATGACTACCAATTATTACGAGCATACCGGAATTCAGACGGTTGCTCGCCAATTGATCGATCGCGCTTACGCCGAAACATTATCCGCCCGGATTTCATTCAGTTGACAGTTGACAGTTGACAGTTGACAGTTGACAGCAACCTCTACCTGGAAGTCCGAGGATTGGAGCAATGAATCGTCTGATTTTAATTTCTCCCTAAAACGGAGACGCTTTCAATCAATTATTTCTGGTAATCTCGTGAGATTAATCAAATGCGAGGAGCTATTTCAGGCACCTCGCATCTTTCCAGGATTGCTTATTATCCGTCTTATAAAAATAGCTGGACAGGCAAGATGCCTATCTCACATTTTTGTTGTGGGATGGGCATCTTGCCCGTCCCCAAAATTAGAGCAACGCACTAGCCAATCAAATTAAAAATTCAAGCAAAAACAACAGTGCGATTGCCATAAACCAAAACACGATTTTGTAAATGATATCGAACCGCCCTTGCCAAAACAATCCGTTCTAAATCTTTACCTTTCCGAACCAAGTCCGACACTTCATCGCGGTGACTCACCCGCACAACATCTTGCTCAATAATCGGGCCAGCATCTAAATCGGGCGTCACATAATGGGCAGTGGCACCAATAATTTTCACTCCTCTTTCATAAGCCCTTTCGTAGGGATTTGCCCCCACAAACGCGGGTAAAAATGAATGGTGAATATTAATCACATTGGGGAATTTGCTCATAAAATCTTGACTCAAAATCTGCATATATTTTGCTAAGACTACTAAATCAATGTTATATTTTTTGAGAGTATCTAACTGTTGTGCTTCTTGAATAGCCTTGTTCTCTTTATTAATGGGAATATACTCAAAATCGATACCATATTGTTCGGCAATGGGCTTTAACTTTTCATGGTTACTGATAATCAGGGGGATTTTCCCAGGCATTTCTTTAGAGCGTTCTCGCCAAATCAAATCTAACAAGCAATGATCTTGGCGGCTTACCCAAAGCGCAATCCGTCGAACTTCCTCAGAGAAATGTAATTGCCAATTTGCTTGTAAATCCTTGGCAAGTTCACTAAAAGCATCTGTCATGTCTTCAATGCTTAAGTCAAAACCGTCTAATTGCCATTCGAGACGACTTAAAAATAATCCTGCGGTAAAATCAGTATGGTGATCCGCGTGGATAATATTGCCATTATGGGAAGCGATAAAATTAGCAAGTAAGGCGACAAGCCCTTTGCGATCGGGACAGGAAATCAAAAGAGTTGCAGTAGGGCTAGTCATGATCTAATGGCAAGGGTATTAATTTTTAATTGATTATATCAGGTCGGTCGTCCTATGGAGCATCTCAGTTTTACTTTTGTAGTGCTGTCGCGAGCTGGTGACAGCTTGCACTGTAAAAAATGATTTTTGTTAAAATGAGATGTTTCCGGTTTGATGTCTGATATTTAATTGCCAGTGAGCTCCAGGTAAGCATCGCGAATTAAATAATTTACACATATTTGTGGGATGGGCGTCCCGCCCGTCTAGAAAGGACGGGCGGGACGCCCATCTCACAAGAACAATAAAAACTGTAAGTTATTTAATTTTCATTCGTTAGTATCAACTTTCTACGCGACTGCGGCACTATCCGGCAGGGGTTTAAACCCCTGCTTCATACATAGCGAAAGTCGGTTTCAACGGACTGATTTTAAACATAAATTAAGGAGAGTAAGAGCGCAATTTCATAAAATAGTGGCTGTTAATTTGTGAGGTGTTTTAATACTACCAGTCCGTTAAAACGGACTTTAGCTAAAAGCCCCGTGGGTTTAAACCCCTGGCGGGCTTTCATAAGGACGAACTAACTGACTTTTAGGTAAATAGAAATATTCAAGTTTGCACCGAAAACTCCTCCGGTTCAATTCCCCAGTTTACCCAACGAATTGCTTCTTGTGCAGAGGTCACATTTGGAGGAACTCGCAGCGCATGAACAAACCCCGTACTCGGACAGGTCATTTTTAACAAAAAAACTGGTAATGGCATCCCATCGGCGTCGAAATCGTCCTCAAAATCCATTTTTAACAGGGTATATTCCTGCCAAGTGTCTAACTCTGTGGCTGCTAGTTCTTGACAAATACGATCGCACCCGATGCCCTGAATTAAGGCTCGCCGAACCTCTGCGTTGTGCTCCTTCAACAGCCATTTAGACTGCCACTCGCGGGGTTGCAGGCGGCCGTACCATTCGGGTAAAATCACGCCGTGATAGGCGTAAATCGCCAAACCGTCGGCAAATTGTACGGCGGGTGCTGCTTCCGGCGTGCAAGCGGTGGTTGCTATCTGCCGAAAGTGCGATCGGCTTTTCGCACACTACACAAACTTTGTCATAGGGAAAAATCCAGCCGCAAGTCTTGACAAGCGATTGAAAAATTGTCCAGATATTGCCGTAGGAGTGCGCGCAATTCAACACAGAAATGCAAAAATCTAACAAACTCCCGCCACTAGCCCACAATTCCGGTTGAATGCAATTATCTAGTTGTTTGTTGAGATGGGTGTAGTGCAAATACCGGGCCCGCTGTCCCCTTAAATCGATCGGCAATTTGCTCGCTATTTCCATCGCTAAATGATCGCGCAGGGGACTCCACAGTTGGCTTTGCAGTTGGGTGTAAAGTTCATTTTCGAGTTGATTTTGCAGTTGACGTTTTAGCTGGTTTTCTAGTTGTCCGCGCAGACAAGTCAGCAGTTGTTTTTCAAGTTCGCTGCGAAGTTTGCTCTCTAATTGGCTCCGCAGGTGACTCCTGGGCTTGTCTGCGTGGCTGGCGATGATGTTAGCGGCTTGGTAGGGACGATCGCAAAAAATGATTTCCGGTGCTGGTTTGCCGATCGCCCTGTAAGCTAATGTAATAGTTTCCGCAGCTTGAGAGCGATCGATCGGGCCAGTCGAAAGTGCGATCGCCTTCCACTTGTCGCGATAAACTCGAATCAGAGCCTCTTGTGCTGGCGTGAGTTTTTTAACCTTAGTCTGCGACATACCTCCAGCCTTGGGGTTCGTATTCGCGCTGAATCCGCACCATCCAATTACCTTCAGGAATTGCGATCGCTTTGTGCTCTTCGTGACTCAATAAAGCTGTCGGCGAAAGCACTCGCAAGTACAGGGTGCCGTCTTTTTCGTACAGTTCAGCTTGCCCCTCAATAATCTGGTGAGAATGTCCGGTGACTTCACCTTCGGCGAGGGTGAGATGAGGTTTTTTGTCACCTTGGATTTGCGGTACGGGGGTGAGAATTACGTCGCCTTGTCGGATTGGTTGCATAGGTTTTTATTAATTTTGTTTGCTGGTTTTGGTAAGTCGATCGGGCTTTTCTACCGTAATTATATACTACATTGGTAATACAGGAACGTCAATGGCGATCGATCGACCATATTCCATAACTGTTTGCTGTACTGACAGGGGTTAGGTTCGAGGGTGAAAGTGCGATCGACAATAGAAATGCTATAATTGATGCCAGTTTCGAGAAAGTCGCCTGGGTGGGGGCGGGTTTATAGATATTGTCGGTGTGAATGAAAGATTGTTGGTGAAACCCGCCCCTACATGAATTACGGTTAATTTACAATGAGCCAAGTAGATTATACTGCAATGGGCGATCGAGAATTGAAGCGTTATTTCCTGAAAAATCGCGGGGATAAAGCAGCACTGCAAGCTTACTTAGACAGGCGGAAAGAGCGATCGAATTCAATCATCACGAAAGTGGGAGATCCGGATTTCGATACTAAGATTGAGGCAGCCATTCGCCAGCAAATGAAAGAATATAAAGATTAGTCTTCAGTCCCTCGCTCGCTCGGACATTGTTTGTATAGATGCGGTTTCAACCGCCGACTCTTATCAACGAGGTTTCTAACTTCCCCAAAACTTCAAGTTTGCACCGAAAACTCCTCATAATCGACATCCCAATTCACCCAACGAATTGCTTCCCTTGCAGATTGTATATCGGGCGGAACTCGCAAAGCATGAATGAATCCGGTGCTCGGACAAGTCATTTTTAACAAATAAATTGGCTCTTTTTCATCGGTATCGAAGCCATCAATATCAGCATCGATTCTTAGCAGCGTGTATTCTTGCCAAGTATCTAAATCTGTTGCTTGCAATTCTTGGCAAATTCGATCGTAACCAATTCCTTGAATTAACACTCGCCTGAGTTCGGCATTTTCTTCTTCTAAAATCCAGGTAGCTTCCCATTGATTGGGGTGAATTTGTCCGTATTTTTCGGGCAAAGTTACGCCGTGGTAGGAGTAGAGTTTGTAACCGTCGCTAAATGCGATCGCGCTTTCCCCTTCTGCGTGGAGGCGGTACTCGCTGTCGAGGGAGAGTTTGGTTGGGCGATCGCACACATAGCAGACATTCTCAAACGTCAAAATCCAGCCACATTCTACTAAAATCTGTTTGAGGCATTCCAAAGCTTTTTGTGCCTCTGGCTTCAAAACAATGCCCAAGGCAGAAACACAAAATTCAGCAACAGTGACAGCATCAACGGCATATCTCGGATTAACTATCGACATTAAGTGGTTCTTATAGTTAGAAAAATCTGCTCTTAATTGTTGTTTAAGCTGTTCCTCCCATCTAAGAAAATATGAAGAAGATAGCTGCTGGAATTCTGTTGTGAATGTCAAAGGTAATAGTGGATCTTTTACTTGTTTTTTAAGTCGATCGATCAAATCATTATTATTAGATTTTTTCAACATGGGTAATTGTACTAATGCAGAGTGAGGGCCACTGCAAAAAGTGATTTCAGGGGCTTCTACACCGAGGAGTTCGTAGCCAGCTTTAAGGGCGGCTGCGGCTTTGCGGTAAGAGATGGGTTCCGTAGAGTGGGCAAGAGTTCCCCACGAATTCTCATAGGCTTCTATGAGAGCCTTCTGTTCAGGTGTAAAGTTTACATACAAAGAAGTCAAATTAGTCAGAGATTGCAGCAGTATGATGTCTGATATTCGATTGGAGTCCAGATTCAGATAAGTCAAATTTTTCAGAGATTGTAGCGATGTGATGTCTGATATTTGATTGCCCATCAGATCGAGATGAGCCAAATGAGTCAGAGATTGCAGGAGTGTGATGTCTGATATTTGATTGTAGCTCAGATTCAACTCAGTCAAATGAGTCAGAGATTGCAGTGGTGTGATGTCTGATATTTGATTGTTGTCCAGATTCAACTCAGTCAAATGAGTCAGAGATTGCAGTGGTGTGATGTCTGATATTTGATTGCGGTACAAATACAGCCTAGTCAAATTAGTCAGAGATTGCAGTGGCGTAAGGTCTGATATTTGATTGTTGCACATAGACAGCTTAGTCAAATTAGTCAGAAATTGCAGTGGCGTAAGGTCTGATATTTGATTGTTGTCCAGATTCAGCTTAGTCACATTAGTCAGAGATTGCAGTGGCGTAAGGTCTGATATTTGATTGTTGCCCAGCGATAGCTTCTTCTTTTTCCTACTTGACAGTATGCGGTTCGCTTCATTAATATCAGAAGTCCCAGCATAATTTAACAACATTTCAACAGTATGTCTGGCTTCGGGAGAAAGGCTTTTTTTGTGCAAGCACCAATCGGCAAAGCTGCTGAATTCTGCGGGATTGGGCTGTGGTTCTGACATGGCAATAAGATTTTAAATTTTTTACGAAAATAAGAATTTTTTGTCAACTTTTCCTCTAAAGCCCAGAAATCCCGCGCCGAAACTCCTTAACCGCTTCAATCCTAGAAGCCATCAGCAAGCACCGAGATAACAAGTTAATATCTAAGTCTGGCAGAACTTCGCTTTGGGCAATTTTTTCATAACCGTGCGATCGCAAATGATACAGACCAAATAATCCATCCTCCCAAAACCAAACTTCGGGGACTCCCAAGGCTTGGTAGCGATTCAATTTGCTCTCTCCCCCACTGGTAAATACTACTTCGATGGCAAGATCGGGGGTTTTACCTGTTGATTTTCCAATTAAAAAAGATTCATCAGCTTGTACTGAGACTTCCTGTCCTTTCTCTTGAGTAAAGCTACCCAAAGGGTTAAACTCGATGTCTTTTTCCACAAAGTAGTCCATCAGCAGACCTGCGATCGTCCTGCTGAATGATTCGTGTTCTTGGGAAACTGCCAAAATTTCTACCTCGCCTTTGAAATAAAACAGTCTGATACCGGGGGAGTCGGAGAATCCCTGTTCGATTAGTTTGAATTGTTGCCAATCAATCCCGGAGTGAGTTAACCGTTGGTCTTTGGGCTTATCTAATATTAGTGTCATGGCGCGACCTCCTTTAACTATTATATTATCCTAGAAATGCGGCAACTGAAACCCGATCGCGCCCAGCAGCTTTCGCGCGATACAGCGACTCATCGGCGATCGCAATTAACGTCGCAGGCTGCGACATCGGCGCCGGAATGCAGCAAGCCACACCCAAACTCAGCGTGACATATTCGCTGACACCAGACTGCGCGTGAGGTATCTGCAAACCCCGCACCTGTTGAGCGATCCTTTCAGCAACGCAAGCCGCACCTTCAATATCCGTATTCGGCAAAACTACCGCAAATTCTTCTCCACCGTAACGCGCAACTAAATCAGCCGATCGCTTTACCGAACACTGGAGAACCTGCGCCACTTGCCGCAAACACTCATCCCCCGGTTGGTGGCCGTAAGTGTCGTTGTAAAGTTTGAAGTAATCGATATCGCACATAATCAAAGACAGCGGCGCTTCTTCCCTCGCCAAACGCCGCCATTCCGCATCCATATAATCATTAAAAAAGCGGCGGTTTCTTACCTCAGTCAAACTGTCGTAAGTTGCCAAATACTGCAAGGCTCGATTCACTGTTTCTAACTGCCGTTTCTGCTGCTGCAACTGGCGGTTGAGCACCGTCAACTGCTGTTCGGCTGCGTGGGTTCTCAGCAAGTTTCTAACCCTCGCCAACAGTTCCCTCTCGTCAAAAGGTTTGGAAATATAATCGTCAGCACCAGCATCCAAACTTTCGATCCGAGCTTCCATGCCCGATCGCGCTGTCAAAAAGATTACTGGAGTCGAACTCAACTCCGGCGTATTCCGAATCTCTTTGAGCAAATCCAGTCCGTTTTGTCGGGGCATGATTTGGTCGCTCAAAATCAAATTCGGCTGCAAACTTTTGGCTTTTTCCAAACCTTCAACCCCGTCCATCGCCACCGCAACTCGATAGTACGGACTCAATAAAGTTTGGAGGTAAGCCAGCAGAGAATAGTTGTCTTCTACTACCAGCAACAGCGGTAACTCTCGGCTGTCAGGCGTTAATTGTCCCCCATTATTTTTGTCGTCACAACTGTTAGAGTCCGGCAGCGGGGCGATCGCCCCAACATTTCCCTCGTCTGAGCAGCCAAATTCACTCATCCCTGCCAATTGGACGATCGCGCTTACCAACAGATTCGCCTCCACCGGCTTCGACAAATGCCTCTGAAACCCCGCAGAGAGGGCCGATGCCGAATCCTCCTCACGGACGCCTCCCGTCAGGGCCACCGCCGGCAGCAGTTCCCTTTGCTCGGACATTTCCATGGCTCTGATGCGGCGGATCAAATCGGAGCCGTCTGTTTCCGACACCGCCATATCGCTTACCAACACGTCGGGCCGCGACTGTTGCAACTGCGCCATCGCTTCGCAAGCGCTACTCACCGCTGTTACCTTGGCTCCAAATGCTTCGAGGGCACTTTTGAGAAATTCCCGAATCTCGGCGCTGGTTTCCACCACCAGCACTTGCTTTCCGGCTAGGGGTTTGGGAACCGATTCCGCGTGGTTTTCGGTGCGGCCGATCGCGCTTTTGCGATCGTCGCGCGAATTGTTGCTGTGCGCTACGGGTAGCAGCACCCCAAACGTCGTCCCCATACCCAGGCCGGGACTGGAAGCCCAAACAGTTCCCCCGTGCAATTCCACCAAATGCCGCACAATTGAGAGCCCCAACCCGAGCCGATTTTGTTCCTTCGACTGGAAGCTATCTCCGGGGCGGAAGTAGTCAAAGATGTGCGGCACAAATTTGGGTTCAATCCCGCAACCGCTGTCGCTGACCCGAATCAAGGTACCCGACTCTGTAGGCTCGATCCGCACTTCAACTGGGTCTGGTGTCGATTCTGGGGTGAATTTGATGGCGTTGGCCAGGAGGTTCCAGACTATTTGCTGCAAGCGCTCTACATCGGCCACAACGTAGCTGACGCCCGGGTAGAACTGTGTTTCTACGCGGAGGTTTTTGGCCTCGGCGGCGGGGCGGACGGTCTCAATAGCCGATTCTATGACAGATGGGAGGTGAACCCGAGCCAGGTTCAGGCGGACTTTCCCCCGCAGCAGCCGACTCAAATCGAGGAGATTGTCTATTTGGCGGTTTTGCAATTTGGCGTTGCGCTCGATGATTTCCAAAGCGCGGTTGGTGGTAGCTTCGTTTAACTTGCGCGATCGAGCTAGCTGCACCCATCCCAAAATCGCGCTCAGGGGCGATCGCAGTTCGTGTCCCGCAATGCCCAAAAAATCGTCTTTGGCGCGGTTGACTGCGGCTTGGGCTGCTTCTACGGCTTTGCGATCGGTGATGTCAAATCCGATCGCCAAATACTGACAGGGTTTCCCGTTAAAGTCCAAAAGCGGAACTACTGCTGCATACACCCAATAATCGCTGCCATTCTTGGCTTGGTTCTTCATTTCTCCTTGCCAAACTTCATTTTTGGCAACTGTTGACAGCAGATTTTTGATTAATTCCGAAGACTTATATTCCGAATGGAGGATGCAAAAATGGCTGCCTATTAGTTCAATACGCGAATAGTTAGAGATGCTGCACAGTCGATCGCTGACATAATTGATAATTCCTCGGGCGTCGGTTCTCACCGCCAGTGCCGATTGGTCGATCGCTACTTTAAAATCTAAACCTTCTTGCAGCGACGAATCTAGTTCTTTTATCGTAGAAATTTGACTGAGGCGATCGCGCCGCTCCTGGCTCCGCTCTTGAATTTCCATTGCTTCTATTGTCCCCTGATGACTGACACCTAATCTACTCGCATCCTGATTAATTATCACTGTTTTTTCCGCACCGGCAGGTGTAATATTTTGTATATTTTTATTTTCATGAATGCTCGGCAAACAGCACATCCACTCAGGAGTCATACCATTTGAGATTCGAGATTTTAGATGAGGAATGAACAAGAACTATCGGGGTTGGGGATAGCTGCCTACAGTGGCACTATTTTGGAAAACTGGAGTCACCTGAAATTTTATTTGAAGTTTAGACTAAAATTGGTCAATCTGAAGACAGATTTTCTCAGATCTGCCCGCTGGGCCGCTGGCTGCAAAAACCCAACTTTTTTCTGAAAATTACCATGCCGCATCTGGCACAAAATCTCTGCCCCAGGCTTTCGACTCTCCCGCATTCTGCCTCAACTCCACATCCCAGATATATTTGCAGGGCTTGACAGTTCCCAAATAATTGGCTGGGAAATGGCTAACAAAGTCTGTGTTTTGCGATCGTCAGCAACTTCAGTTAAATTATTTTCTCCTACCTCTTGACAGGTCTGTAAATGTTTTGTATTATAAAATGTAATACGACATTTAACCAAAGAGCAGCCCAACTGCATTAACGCACTCAACCATTAAAAGTTTGAGGAAAAGTTTCTGTGAATTTATCTATGAATTTAGACTTAGTACGCGAGCAATTTGAACAAAGAGCATTTGATTATGACGGTTTAATTCCCCGCCTCATTCCGCAGTATCGCGAGCAACACGAAATAATATTGCAATTAATTGATTTTGAAACCCATGCCAACATAAAAGTTCTAGATTTAGGTGCGGGAACTGGCATACTGTCTGCAATGATTTTGCAAGCATTTCCTCAAGCAAAAGTCACAGCCTTCGACATGGCGGAAAATATGCTAAAAGTTTGTCAAACTAACTTATCCGCTTTCCAAGAACGCCTGACATTGCAGCAGGGAAACTTCGCCGAAGATGATTTCGGCAGCGGCTACGATTTAGTAGTTTCAGGGTTGGCAATCCACCACCTCGACGGCGAACAAAAAAAACAGCTATTTCACAAACTTTTTCACTCAATGAATGCCGGGGGAATCTTGCTAATCCGAGATATTGTCACAGGTGCTACCCCAAAGCTAACCGAGCAATACGAACATTTGTGGCGGCAGTACATAAAAGCTAATGGAGAAGACGATGCAGCGTGTTTTAACAGCTATCTAAAAGAAGATATTCCTTCCTCTGTGGAAGAGCAAACAAAGTGGCTAGCAGCAGCGGGTTTTGCAGACGCAGCTTGCCACTGGCGCCATCTCAATTTTGCTATTTTTGGCGGAATTGTCCCAAGGTAGAAGGCAAAGTTTTTCTAAAAAAAATACCCCTTAATAAAGGTACGTTGTTGGGCTTTAGCCCTCTTTCGACATATATATAAAGAGGGCCCAAGCCCAACAACGTACCTATCTCTTTCCCAACAATAAAACCACGCTGCTTCTTAAGGGGGATTTAGGGGGAGTGAGATTCAGCTATAAACGAGAGATACAAAAAAAATCATACTTGAGTTGACCGCATAATTTCACTCAATCCCTCTCCCAGTAAAAACAGATTAAATAAACCCGATATACCCACAAAATAACTCAATAAATTAAGTAAAAGGATGAACGATTCCCGATTAATAAAAATTAGCCGATATCTCAGCAAACACCTGCGCCACGCGCCCTCGCGCATCGGCATTCAACTCGCGCCGGGGGGCTGGATTGCTGTTAGCGAACTCCTCGATGCTTGCCAAAAAAATAACTTTTCTGTTCAGCTTTCCGAACTCAAGGAAGTAGTCTCCCAAAACGACAAACAGCGCTTTTCCTTCGACTCGACAGGCACTCTAATTCGGGCCAACCAAGGACACAGTATAGACGTTGACTTGCAGTTAGAACCTGCTGTTCCCCCAGATATTTTATATCACGGAACAGGTAAGACTGCCGTCAATTCTATTCTCAGTGAAGGAATTCGGAAAATGTCGCGGCATCACGTTCATTTGTCGGCGGACATTCAAACAGCCCGTAAAGTAGGTGCCAGACACGGCATCCCGGC
The DNA here is from genome assembly GCF_020738205.1 of Microcoleus sp. PH2017_24_DOB_U_A. Lineage (NCBI taxonomy): Bacteria > Bacillati > Cyanobacteriota > Cyanophyceae > Oscillatoriales > Microcoleaceae > Microcoleus > Microcoleus sp. PH2017_24_DOB_U_A. Next base: position 40,221 of record NZ_JAEQCT010000015.1, on the reverse strand, counting down.
AGTCTTGATTGTAGATACCGCAGCAATGCAATGCGACGGCCATACATTTTACTGTTCGGATAACAAAGTTTGGTTGGTAGATATGGTGCCGCCCAATTATCTAAAAGTATATTGAGAAAATCCTGTTTGGTTCTAGCAAGTGTGCGGCAAATATTTTAAAATAAGAGTAACTAGGAGTTTTACAAGATGAGTGCGGAAGATATGGGCGATCGCGACAACAATTTTAATCAAAACAACCCTCAAAATCGAGGGCTGCTAGGATCGGGCTGGCGACCTCTCTACCGTCAATTTGATTGGGAACACCTGCTGCACTTAGCATCTAGCGACCCTGTAGAACTCGCTCAAAAAACTTTAGATGCAGCCAGCGATATCGCCGATGCCATGGGACGACACCAGTATACTTGGTGGGCGAATATCTTAAATGTATTTTCGGAAAATACTCGCTACGAAATAGACGAGTTTTGGGATTACATTACTCCGCAGCCAGTTTACCCGGATTACCGTTACAAAGATGTTTTAGTCACCGAAACGCCTGTTGTTCAATTGGTCAGCCGCGCTAGCATTCCCATCGACTACGTTCTCAACAAACTCCAAGAGATTGCTGTTTTCAAAGTTCTGGATTTGCTGGGGAAACCGGATGTGATTACCCAGTTTTTTATGGAACGGCATTTTTCTTATCCGCGGGAGCGATTTGTTAGCTGGGAACGCTTGGAAGTTTTGGGTACTGTTTATGCTTATTGGGGACAAGCAGGCTGCTGGCTGCAAATTGACAGCTACGACAGGGGAAGACGTTGCTACACTCTGATTTGCAAAGATATTGCGCCGCTGGTTAGCAAGGCTACTTACAATTTAGCGGTGATTCTCAGCGGGTACAAAAGCCGTGTCGGACAGGTTCACAGTTACTTCCCTATTCGGAGTTTTTCTGCGGAAGTTCAAAGTTTTACTGATACTGTTCAGCAGGCAATTCTCGATCAAAATCAGTTGGCTGTGTTGGTTAGTGGCGAACCGGGGACTGGCAAAACTGCTTGGACTCAAGCGGTAGCAAAGGAGATTTTAGTGCCGCTGGGTTATGTGATCTTTATCTTAGATCATGATGCGGTGGAAAATTTTGTGCCCCCGAGTTATTTGCAGCGGATTTGCATTATTATCAACGAGGCTGATAATTTGGCTCAAGATCGATCGACCGCAGCGGCCCAACGCAGTAACAAAACTGAACATATTTTGAGTTTGCTGGATGGAACTCTGTATCAAAGCGTGATGGACGAGCACGGGATTCAATTTCAGCAGAAACTCGTAGTGTTACTCACTTGCAACACGATTGAAAGATTAGATCCTGCGATGCTGCGGAAAGGAAGAGTGGATTTTACCAGTGAATTTACGCACAAATTTGTTTGACGAGGCACGTAAAGTCTCACACACTTTGGGCGATTCACGAAGAGGGATAGCATTGCCGCGCGTACTGCTGCGCCACCTCAAATGTTGAATAATTATGAGGAAATTTCCTGAATGTCAAAGTTTCGGGAACAATTTATTAAGTACCTATGGACACATCCCCTAAAAAATGATATTACTGATGGGTGAGACCCTCCAAGGGTATCACCCAAAACAGCCAATCAGGGGAAGAGTGTTTTAGGTCTGAAATAGATTTTTCAAACTTGACAGCTATGGAGGAAATCCCAAATCGTGCAAACTAAGCCAGTTAAGCAAGAAATTCGACTGGGAAGGTATGCCGGGGGGAAAATCCCGATCGCCCACCAACCCCCTGATGCAGCCATGTCCGAAAATAAAGAGGGATTTCGGCGGTTTGTGGAGCGATCCGCCGACGCCGTGGCAATGGTAGATTGTGAAATGCGCTATCTGTCAGTTTCTCGTCGCTGGGAAACAGATTGCGGGTTTGGTTGCGGTGAGGCCCTTGGTCGGTCTCATTGGGAACTGTTCCCAAATCTCCCGGAATATTGGCACCAAAATGCTCGCGCTTGTTTGGCGGGAGTTTTGGAATATAGCGAGTTTGTCGTAGGGCAATCGCCCGTATCTGTAGCAGGAAAAATCGAAGTTGGGGTCAGCGCTTCGGAAAAATGGGTATTTTTGCCGTGGAAAAATAACGAGGGTGCGATCGGCGGTTTGATCCTGTTTGCCGAAAAGATAACAGAAAGAAATTTCTACAATATATGGAGGCCCGGTGGCAAAAGCCAGCAGTTAGAAACAAAACTACAACTAACTCAAAATGCCCTCGACAATGCTGCTGATACAGTTTTTTTTACCACCTCCGACGGTCAAATTTGCTATGCGAATAAAGCGGCTTGCGATCGAGGAGGTTACTCGGAATCGGAACTGCTAAACCTGAGATTGAGCGACATCGATTCGCAATTGTCAGCATCGGATTGGCCAGATCGCTGGGTTGAACTCAAGCAGCAAAACAACCTTACTTTTGAAACCAGTTATAGAACTAAAAACGGCACCAGTTTTCCCGTCGAAGTTCAAGTCAATTATTTAGAATACGACGGCTGCGAATACTGCTGCACGATCGCCCGCGACATTTGGGCTCGCCTCGCAGCAAAATCTGCGCTTTTAGAGGCAAAAGAGCAACTTCAAGCCGTCTTGGATGCGGTGCCCGGATTAGTTTCTTGGGTAAGTTCCGATTTGCGCTACTTGGGAGTAAACCGACATTTAGCTTCCGCTTACCAAATGCCTGCGGAACTATTTACAGGTAAAAAAGTAGGTTTTTTAGATACAAGTCCCAAATTTAACGACTTAGTATACGATTTTTTTGTCGGCTCGAACCATAAGACCTCTCAAGAAGTAACAGCGAGCATCAGAGGAGAAAATAAAACTTATTTAATTGTGGCTCAAAAATATCAAAAAAATACGGCAGCAGTATTTGTGGGATTGGACATTACAGAAAGCAAACAGTCTTTGTTGGCTTTGCAAGAATCGGAAGAACGCCTGCGCCAGCAAGCGGCAAAATTAGAGCGGACGCTGTTAGTTTTGCAGCAAACTCAAACTCAACTGATTCAAACAGAAAAGATGTCATCTCTAGGGCAGTTGGTAGCAGGAATAGCGCATGAAATCAACAATCCAGTTAGTTTCATTTCTGGCAACGTCAGCCACGCCACTGGCTACATTCAAGAACTGCTGCGTTCGATCGACCTTTACCAAAAAAATTATCCCGATCCAGCTCCGGAAATTCAAGATTTGATGGAAGAATTAGACTTAGACTTCATCAAAAAAGACATACCAAAACTGCTAAATTCAATGAAAGTCGGTTCGGAGAGAATTCGGGATGTTGTGCGATCGCTCCGCTTGTTCTCGCGTACTGACGAACCTGAAATGAAGCCTGCGGATATCCATGAAGGTTTGGACAGCACTGTGCTGATCTTGCAAAATCGCCTCCAAGCTAAAGGGGGACGGCCGGGTATTTCTCTAGTTAAGGAATACGGGAATTTGCCGCGAGTCCGCTGCTATCCGGGACAGTTAAATCAAGTGTTCATGCACTTGTTGACAAATGCGATCGACGCTTTGGAAGCAGAGGGAAGAAATCCGGAAAAGTATGGTACAATCCAAAATCAGTCTTTGTTGTCTGCCGGTAGCTCGGGAACTGAAATATTCAATCCCGAAATTCGGATTCGGACAGAAGTGATAGGGGAGAGCGAAGTGGCGATCGCCATTAGCGACAACGGCCCTGGAATGACTGAAGAAGTTCTCTGCCGTATCTTTGACCCTTTATTTACCACTAAATGTCAGGCCACGAGCACAGGTTTGGGATTGGCAATATCCCAGCATTTGGTAGTAGAAAAGCATGGTGGTGACTTGCTGTGTATTTCTCGTCCGGGAGAGGGAACTGAGTTAATCGTTAAAATTGCGATCGGTAACGATTAATCGATTCGATCCAAACCTGGAATTATTTGAGGGTGCTTTTCCTATCAGAATGTGGCGACTAAGGACTAATGTTTTTTCACTAAGTTTTGTAGGTGCGTCAGGAATGAATCTTATACGAGATACCAATCATTTTTTGCCTGAGGCACCCTACAAAATCTACAATCTACAATCTAAAATCTAAAATAATATGGTAATTGAATGGCTGAGATTTAAAGTACCTCGCGAAAAATGGGAACAGTTTATTCTGCGAGATGAAGAAGTTTGGACGGCCGGACTCAAAAGTTTTCCCGGTTATTTGGGCAAAGAAGTTTGGGTGGATGCGGTGGAAAATGAGGTGCTGATGTTGATTCGCTGGGAAACTAGGGAACAGTGGAACTCGGTGCCGCAAAGCACAATCGATGAGTTGGATGCTAAAATGGGCGATTTGCAAATGCCGATCGTCGAAAGTCGCGAATATCAAGTTCGCAAGTTTTTGCATTAGTATCGCAACTCGTACAATCATCGCAGTGTTTGGTATTTGGTATAAAGGGCGATCGCTCTTTCATTTTAGGCGATCGGTCGTCAGAAACCAGAAAGGGTGATCGCACTCCGTACAATGATCGCAGTGTTTGGTATTTGGTGTGAAGGGCGATCGCTATTCATGCAAGCATCTCTACTTCACATACTAGGCAGCTCGATAAAGTTCTTTAGAGCACTAAGAAACTTACCATTAAGATTCATAAAATCCTCCCACTTAAAGCCGCCAAATTCATCTCCCCAACCATGTGGCAGGAATACTTGCCGATCGTCTATTTTGAACCATTCTGCCGATTCATGAAGCTCCAGACTTGCCACGACGTTTGCGAAAGCGTGTAAGGCATCTGATGGTGTTACGATCGCTGACAGCTTTACTGTGTTATTGATTGTTAACCCAACCTCCTCACCTTCTTCTTGAGAATGAGGTAACGATGGACATCTAAGAGAAATCAAAGCTTTTTCGTTGTCGATTCTACGAATTAAAAAGCTATAACCTGGCTTATAGGATAGTCTTTTTGCTAACTCATTCAATAGCATAAAATTCTCTTCCATGATTGATATTTACTGTATTGTTTCTTGGATAATTATACCAACATTAGTTGGCGTATTACAACTTTTAAAAGGAACTCTCTCCAACTTTAGATAATGATCCTATCTAAAAAAATGTTGTAAATGAAGAACCATATTGTAACCGATGACCCTTCCATCACTAAGCATTGAAACTGCACAATTTGTAGTTTCAATTATAGAACAGTCATGTAAATTTAAAGCGTTTCCAATTACCGATTGAATTAAGTTTCCATGAGTAATCATTACAAGAATTTCCGCGGTTACATTTTTATTAAGAATCGGATCGTTAATAAAATTTTGAAATCTCTTAAAACATTCTTCATAGGATTCTTGCAAACGCTTCTCTATCAAGCGAATATCATACTTAACCTGAATTGATGGGTCTATTTCATTCTTAATAATTTCTGCTGTTAATCTTGCTCTAACAGATGTAGAAGCATACAACCTAAAGTCTCTTGTTCCAAGCCACAATTTCAATGCTTTCCCACAAAGATTGGCTTGTTCCTCTCCTTCGGAAGTAAGTATATTATCATTATTACTTAACTGTATTTTATTTTTATTAGATATAGATTCACCATGTCTTATTAAAATTAATTTCATTTCTTAAACTCCTTTCCTAGTAATTTACAGTTTCTCAAAGTATCAGGATTAACCAAATAGGGATCGCAGGGTAAAAAATACATCAAGACTTTCTGTTACCTCTGTACACCCATCGTGAGTAATATGTTCTGTGGGAGCTATATAAGCCTCTCCTGGGTTAACTCTCAATTTAACAACCGGATAATTGGGAAAAAGCTGCATGAATGCCCTGCCAATTCTTGAACTACCCGAAGTTTTACTAACTACATTATCATCAGTCTCGGAAAGCAATCTATACAACTGCTCAATTGATAAATTAATGAACAAGAAATAGCGCGGTTCAGATCCAAGATTGATCGAGATACGATGCAGCGATGAGCCACGCTGATTATCAATGTGGAGACCAACGCGACAGCTATCGCTTCCAACAGTTACAGTCATCTGGTTAGGAGCATTCCACCCAATTCTATACTCACTTAATTCTGCACTTTGGATACGGAACGTCTCAATATACTCCTGAATTAGGCTGATACCTTTTTTTACCCTCTCTTTTTGCAAAACATACTTCAACAACCTATGGTCTTCTACACTACCTAAATCATTCAGATAACCTAAAATATTTTGAGGAATATTCAGAATGCTTACATACAGACTTGGCAGATTCTCAAGCTTACTGCTGAAGAGGATTTTTTGTTCCAGTGAAGTAAGTGTTCGCCACGGTAATCGAGGGACAATTGCATCACTACAATAAGGAGTCAAAGCTCGATCGGTTGAAACACTAGCCTGTTCTGTTCCTGAACTTAAAAAAAGGCGATTTTCCCAAGTGATGTCATTATAATTTAGAAGTATTCTTACCCCTTGAATAAGCTGATCCATGATTTTTTCCTTTAAATTAACACAATGAAATCAGAGCATCAATGACTTCCTCTGATGCAATCGACGCAATAGAATCAGAAGTAATATGTTTATGCTGGGCAAACCGAAAGCCCCATTTTTTTGGCTTAGTTGGTCCAAAAATACCTACTCCTCGTACACGAAACAAGTCGGCAACATGAAGCAAACAGGAATCAATACCCAAAAAAAGGTCAGCAACACTTAGTAAAGCAAATGACAATCTTAGAGGAATGCCGCATACGTCAAAAATTCTATTTCTATGATATGCCGATTCCAAAGGTAAGTTGTGACACATTCCTACAATAATAACTATGTAGTCAGTCTGAACTGACAAAAATTCATCTATTGTCTTCAGGAAATTGTCAGATGACCACATTTTTCTTTGCTTAGTATCTGTGTGTAAAATTAGTAGTTTATTTTTTGTCATATTTTTTTTCAGGTCATGGACTAGCTTTAAATATTTTTGTTCGATAGAAGGAGGATTACTAAAATCTTCAATCTTAATCTTAGGATTGAAAAAATGATTTACAGAAAAAAGAGTATCAAAACAATTAACAGCTTCTGAAAATTTATAAGTGAATCTAGAATGAAACCCCACAGAAACAGAAGGTGATATTTTTTTAACTAAACGTTCTAAATCAGGTGAAGTCCATAAACAAAGAGATATAAACAAGTCACAGCCACTAGCTTCTTCAGCTAATGCTTCATAATCAAACGGTGCTAATTCTCTTCCTATTTTCTGCATTACATGAGTACCTAGAACTCCAAAAGTTTTTATATACCATACAGATTCAAAAACAATATCTGAGAAAATCTGTGTGTACGCTTCATCTACAACAATCAGTGATAATCGACCGTAAAAGATGTTAGAAAGCGCACGAAGTGCAGGCAATGCAACAATATGATCTCCAATCCCATTAGCCAAAAAAACTACTGGTCGCCTAAATTTTTGAACATCTAGCATAAATTACTCCGACCTGCCTTAACTACAGAATGTAAATTATCAACAGAAGCACTAACTAAAAGCTTGCCCGCATCAGTTAACGCTTCAGACTTGATTAAACCTTGATAAGCTATATCAGCAAAGCCAAGTGTTTCAACCCAATAACTTTCAGCTTCAGAGTACAACTTTCCAGATGAAAACCAAGGAGAAGATACAAGTTTAGCCCATACAGCCGCCCCGGCCGAAAAGGTCATCAAAGCATGAATCACCTGTCTAAGAGGACGGTTTCTGTTTTTCCAAGGAGAGAAAACCTCTGGTGAATTTCCGTCTGTTGTGTAAAGACGCACATTTTTTTCTATTAGATTAACTTTCGTATGAAAAAACTCATGCACCATTTGTACGCACAAGTGGCATCTTTCTTCCATTCGATCGGCTTCTGGATCGAAATCTTGCCAAGCCCAACCAGGCAACTGTGATACAGAACCAGCTTTCCGTGTAGTTGGAGAGTAACGAGGTAAGACAGTGTACACCTTCATCACGCGACTCATGCTGACACCAAGTCCAATATCTAGGAATCCAAGCATATCCAAGCAGAGGCGGATTTCATCATGCCTGGTGCTTACAGCCGAAACATCGTGCAGATCACCTTTTTCAATGAAATTAAACTCATTTCCCGCTGCTGCTGGTTGAGTGATTGCTGTGGAAATACGAATTCCTGACCGTGTAAAGCTGTCTGGCAACCAGGTTATGCGATCGGATTTATCATCAATTAACACCTCAATTGCTTGTTCTGTAATTTCTGCAAGATTGCTATCTTGCGTCACAGCCCCCGCTCTAGCTAGCGTAGGAAAACAAAGAAGAGAGCCAGGAGTGACTTTCACGTTTTTGAGAGGTTCTAAACCTAAACTCAAACCCCCACTCAGTGGTGAAAACAGAGTATAAAAATTAATTAGGAAGGCCTTAATGCTAGCAATATCACCACTGACGTAAGCTTGGAAAAGCGATCGAGATTTTGCTTCAAGTTCCCGATATTGCAAAAACAAACCGCTCAACATATTCACATCATCGCTTTGTTGGAGAAGCGCCACAGCTAGCTCATAACCTTGATTGCTGAGAATATACAGCATGGCTATGTGTCGAGTAGCTGACTCCTCGACATATTTAATCAACGCATTTTGGTAGAATAGTTGAGTGTCATCTAGCTTACAGGTCAACTCCAAGTCAACAGTTTCAATCTTAGTCTCTTGCTCTGCACACACGATCATAACGCAACGTATTTATGAGATAGCTGATAGTTCAGTGGATAAGTAATCTTTGATATGATCGATGAGAATTATTAGATCTTCACAATAAATTGATTCCCGATTAAAACCATGCTCGGAACTGTAACGATGGGGAAGATATCCGCCACCACAGATATCAAATAAGCGACAATCAAAGCACTTTTGAGGTGCAGAAGACTGCTTGTTAGATAGTGCTGTGACCAGAGGCAAAGATTCTAAAGCTTCAATCGGATGAGAATTCAGTGACATACCTGTTTTGGTAGCACCATGATATGCAGTTTTCAGAACATCTAGTCCGTGATAAGTGCCATCAGTCTCAACCACAATGACTCCATCACTCAATGCCCCATAGGAATCATAGCCTCTCTTTCCACCCATTAAAAGCTTCATGATAGTTCTGAATATACGAACTTCCATCTTAGTTTCTGAAGCTAACCAATAATCGAAAAGAGCGGATAGCCATCGACCAAAAGTTCCTGGGGGATACTTATCGTAGGGAAAAGTATCATAGTTGAAGTCTGGCAGAAGAAAATCTATAGCAGTGGTGTTTAGTTCCTCAAAGAATGTCAATAGCTCATAAGGATCTATTTCAGGATTCGCAACTGTGAGAAAACCTCCAAACACAGACCCTCCAGACTTGGGATTACGCAGCTTTTCTACACCAGCGATAATCTGCGAAAAGCTGCCACGCCCTTTGGCATCAACTCGCATAAGATCGTTCCATTCTTGCGGCCCGTCAATACTCACACCTGCACGCACTTTGAAGTCTTGAAATACCTGTACAATGTCATCGTCTACCAGCGTTCCATTCGTTTGAAGTCCGAACTTGATATCAGCTTCAACATCCTGAAAACTACTTCGCAAGATAGTGAAAAACTCTCTAAGTTTAGAAGCTCCTAGTAGCAGAGGCTCACCCCCATGAAAGACCACAATAAGCTGCTTTAACTTACGCTCGCGAACATAGCTACTGAGACGATCCGCCAGAAGCTGGATCGTCTCAACGCTCATCAAAACTGGCTGCTCTCTCCAAGTTTGATCTGGGTGCTCATACATATAGCAATAGGAACACTTGAGATTGCAACGACTCACGATTTTAACTACAACAGTTGTTATAGGTCGGACTTCGTAGAACTCAGTTCTTTGGGGTAGAAGCAACTCAAGTGACATAAATTTTCCTTCAAAACTATACTGTAGAACCAAAATCATTCTTGGCTAAAAGACTTCCCAGCCAAGCGCCGTCTCTGTAATAATCTGAATTTAATCAGTAGTGTGACTACTGAAATCAGCCCAGGCAATTGGCTCTTTACCCATACGTTCGGCTTGAATCGCTTGAATCGCAGCTACAACTTTTGGATTAATTTTCTGTAACTGTTCCTCTTTCAAACCATTAACTGCGATTTCAGCAAGAGGTTTAGAACCAAGATAAACTGTCATTTATTTGCCTCACACATTTGATTGATTTAGCATTGTTCTATTATTTGTGGAAACTAAAGATTTGTCCAGCACAAAAAAGTTCAATTTTGCCTACAATTTTTCTCTGTTTCATTTTATTTAATTTATTTTTGTACATTTTTGTACAAAATTGTTCTAAAAAGCGGATCAATGTGTATAATACATAAAAACTTCACATATCCCTTATCCGATGAACCTAAAAGAAGCTTTAAAAATCGCGGATAAAATTGTCTTCGAGAGAACAGGCCAACACCTTGACGATTTACAAGCAGCGGTACTCAAAGGCACTCTAGAACATGAGACATACAAGCACATAGCCAAAAACTTTGACTGTTCAGAAAGTAGTGTGAGGAAAGTAGGTTCAGAACTATGGCAGATACTTTCAGAAGAGTTGGGAGAAGTTGTTAGTAAATCGAATGTTCGATCGGCAATGGAGAGGTTGCAGAACTCTAATATTTTAAACTTTGCACAAAACGTTAGCGGTAGTTTTAACATCTGCGGAGAAGGAAGACACCCGCCAAATATACCAAACTCACAGCCATCAAATCAAAAAACATCACATCAAGATTTAAGCGAAATGCCGGAATTAGGTAATTTCTTCGATCGCACTTCCGAACTCCAAACCCTCACAACCTGGATTCTACAACAAAACTGCCGCCTCATCACCCTCACCGGCATCAGCGGCATCGGCAAAACATCCCTAGCAGTACAACTCGTACAACAAATCAAAGACGAGTTTGAATACGCAGTTTGGTACACCCTAGACGAATTCCCCATCATCGATAAATTTCAATCAAACCTAACACAGCTTTTTTCCAATTCAGAAAACCCAGATTCATCCCCAACAAACCAGAAGCGCTTACCACTAATTAAGTATTTACAAAACCATCGCTGTTTAGTAGTCTTAGATGACGTTCACAACCTTTTCTGTAGCGACGAATTCGCAGGAAAATATAAACCAGAACACGAAGAATATCGCTCTTTATTCAAACAGATAGAAAAATTATCCCATCAAAGTTGCTTTCTACTAATCGGTTGGGAACCACCCAAAGAAGTTCCTCAACTCACCAGCGAAAATACTCCCATTCGTACCTTACAACTCACTGGTTTAGACACCGCAGCCGCACGGGAAATACTCAGAGATAAAGGATTAACGGACATCGACAACTGCGAAGCGCTCATTCACCGCTACCAAGGCAATCCGTTATGGTTAAAAAGCGTGGCGACTTTGATTCAAGAGTTGGGAATCGGCGCGGCAGAGTTATTAATAGATGATACCATATTGTTGCCGGAAGATTTGAAAGATGTTTTAGATGAGCAGTTCGATCGCACTTCCGAACTAGAAAAACAAGTTCTGTCATTGCTGGCGACAGAAAACCAGCCAGTCAACTTCGCCAAATTGCTCCAAAATGGACAAATATCATCATCAGATTTGCTCAACGCCTTGCAATCTCTATCGCGGCGCTGCTTGATCGAAAAAGAAGCAAGTCTTTACACTCTGTCACCTGTACTGAAGCAGTATATCAAAGGATTGTAACCGAGATGTTGTACTAATATCAATAAGCCTTTTATTTCTTAGTCTGCGGAGGCAGACTTTGTTTGTGTAGTAGCGGTTTCAACCGCCAAATCATAAAAGAGGGTGACTGTGCTATCATAAAATACAAAACATATTGAGTCGAGTTATATGACAACAATAACTACAGTCACAACAGCCTCCCAACTCGCTGATTACTACATCTGGTTCGCGAATGATGTAGGCTCCTACCTCAGCAACCACAAGCTACAAAAACTCTTGTACTACGCCCAAGCATGGTATTTAGCCTTTGAAGATACACCGCTGTTTGATGAAGATTTTGAAGCTTGGGTACACGGGCCGACTATCCCGGCTTTATTTTATGAATACAAAGAACAATTTGACTTTAAGCCAATTCTGAAAGAAGTCGAAAAACCAGAGTTTCCCAAAGAAGTACAAGAGTTTTTAGACGAGTTATCCGATGATTACCTCTTTCGGGATGCCTATGAGTTAGAATTGATGGTGCGACGCGAAGATCCTTGGATTAATGCTAGAGGTGAGTTGCCAAAAGATGAACCTTCTCATGCTATTATTACCAAGGAATCAATGAAAAAATTTTACAAAAGCCGTGTCATCGAAGAAGCATAAAAAAAGACAAGATACAGAGATTCGCAGTCAACCATCTTCGGCAAGGAGAGAGGTTGTCAATATCCAAATTCCAGAAGGAATTAGTTTTTCTTTCAGGTATTATCAGGATGAGAAAAATAAGTTCCCAATTGGCGGTAGAGATGCTAAGTATCTAGCATCTCTATTGAGACGGCTGCGGGATTTGTCGCAATTGAATGCTCAAGAAGTTATCAATAATCAGAGTAAAAGTTTGCGTTGTCATGGCATAGCTTGGCAAAATACTACCGAACCTAATGGCTTCGGAATTCCCAATGAATCTGCGCTAGTAAATATGCCCTACCAGTTTCAAATCTCTGCTAATGAATACGGCAGGGTACATGGATTTTTTAGTGAAAATGTTTTTTATATTGTCTGGCTAGATCCAGAGCACAATCTTTACAGTTGAAATTATAATAAACTACCCACGGTCAGGACACGACACTCCCGTGTCCGACCTTGATATTGTGCACTTCGACTAAAGAAACCGGGTTTTTTACCGATTCTGTGGAACTCACGAAATATTCTCGCAAAAAACCCGGTTTTTGGACACCCGTGGGATAAGTCCTAATTTTAAGCAAATTTAGCATAGAGAGCTGAAATAAAATTCACGCTTAAAAAGCCGACTGCTAGGACGAGAATGATAAAGATTATGATAGTGAAAATAGATTTAAGCCGATCGGCATTTTCGGGTTTTTCTGATTTCATTTGTCAAGTCTTGCTGTAAATTATATCTGAGAAATTGAGAAAAAGTAAATTATACCAATGCACGAACAAAAACGCAACTACCGATCGCCTAAAAGCTTCGATCGCCCTCAGTAGGTGGCAGTTTTAATCTCAAATCGAAAAATGGAAAATCTAAAATCGACTGGCCTGTGCAGCAATTGTCGATCGCTCTCGGGCGATCGCGCCCCCGTCCTGTAAAATAGAGGGCGCCTTGGGGCTCAGCTTTTAACAGCCCCAATTGTGGGCGACAGCAAGACGGCTCGCAAATACATAATAATGTGTCAATCATCCTTAACTTACTGAATTAGGTAAAAATAGAAGAGTGCGCGGCAATAATCAAAAACATATAACTGAAAAAAGGATATAAATGAATGCTCCACCCAGTCTCGCAACCTTACCAACAACGAGAAAATACTATGACCCAAAGAGCCGTGCGGAAGCCAAACCCCTCTGTTAGAAACCGCTTGAGGCCAAGTTTTCCTCAAAGGCACTGGCTGGAGGTGGCAGAGTACGCCTCTCTGGCGGCCTCTGGTTTGGGTTCCTTGGCGGTGGCAGTGTCTGGTCAAGCTTTTTACGGGGTGGCTCCCCTAACCTTGGCTTTGTCGCTGAATGTGGCTAATCGGTATCGGTTCGAGCAGCAAGTGCGGGTTCATCAAACTTCGGAATTGGCCCAAGTACAAAAGTCTGTAAATAAGGTCGAAAAAACGGCGGTAACGGTAATTGTTAAATTGCGGAGGCATTTGTCAGCAGATATTGCAGCGCTGCGCCAGCAAATGGCTGCATTGCCTAGGAATGCAGCTTTTGAGGAGTCGATCGACATTGAGCGGCAATTGCTGAGTTTGGGAGAGTCGGTAGCTTCTTTGCAAGAAATTGTGGCGTCTGCTGTGCTCGATGTTCGCCAGCAGGTGAGGGAACAAATGCAAGATTTATCGGTGGGCCAACCGACAAATATCGAAGCTGTGGAACAGGCGATAGAACAACTGCAAAGTGCGATGAAGAGCTTGACAGAAACTGCTCTCACCCGAGATGACTGGGAATTAGTAAATACTCGATTTTTGGAAATCCAGAAAGTTATGGCTAATCTGCAAAGCCAAGTGCAAGCTCCTGCGTACCAATCGACTCCGGATTTGTCTGTAGTTCAAGCTCAAATTCACCGTTTGGAACACGAGCAGCAAGAAGTTGTCAAACCTCATCTCAAGCGCTTAATCTCGGTTGTCAAGGAGTTGCAAAACAGTTGACAGTTGACAGTTGACAGTTGACAGTTGGCAGTTGGCAGGGGAGCATCTGGTTTTGGCAAAAAGCATTTTTTTTTACAGTGCTGTCCCCACTCGCGTATTGTACAATACGCGAGCGGGGACAGCACTACAAATGCAAAACTGAGATACACCCGTTGGCAGTTCGCAGTTGTAATTGTTCATTAGGAATGAGAATTAAATAACTTACAATTTTAATTATTGTGGGATGGGCGTCCCGCCCGTCCCGAAAAGACGGGCGGGACGCCCATCCCACAAATATCTATAAGTTATTAAATTTTCGTTCCTTAGTCAGTTGTAATTGATCGTTAGTCATCACTCAGAAGGAAGATTTTCCCCCTCTCCCCCCTCTCTCCCTCTCCGCCTCTCCCCTTCTCCCCCCTCTCCCCTTCTCCGCCTCTCCCCTTCTCCTCCTCTCTCCCTCTCCCGGCTGGAGTCGAATTTTTTAGACAACTGTGTTACAAATTGAAAAGGTAATCTGTCTAGTTCACCTGTTTTCAACCTGTTACAAGAAAATTAAATGACCGCAACCGTAACTGTTACTGATAACCCGTTATTAATTGGCAAAGGATTGCCACCGTTTGATGCGATCGCACCAGAACACGTAGTCCCCGCCGTTACGCAACTGCTGACGGAACTAGAAGCCGAGTTAGCTGCCTTAGAAGCCTCTGTTGAGCCGACTTGGAGCGGCTTGGTAGAACCATTGCAGCGGCTCGGAGAGCGTTTAAATTGGACTTGGAGCATTGTCGGACATTTGATGGGGGTGAAAAATAGTCCGGAATTGCGATCGGCTCACGAAACAGTGCAGCCAGAAGTAGTAAAATTTGCGAGCAAGCTCAGTCAGAGCAAACCGCTTTATGAAGGTTTTAAAGCGCTGCGGGCCAGCGAAAATTGGGACAGTTTAGAGCCAGCTCAACAACGAATTGTCGAAGCCTCACTCCGAGATGCTCAACTCTCCGGCGTCGGTTTAGAAGGCGAGCAAAAAGAGCGTTTCAATGCCATTCAATTAGAAATGGCAGAAATTACTACTCAATTTTCCAATCATGTCCTCGACGCTACCAAAGCTTTCAGTATCACCCTCACAAACAAAGACGAAATTGACGGTTTACCGCCGAGTTTGTTGAGTTTAGCAGCTCAAGCAGCTCGCAGTGCCGGCGCCGAAAATGCCGATGCCGAAAATGGCCCTTGGCGGATTACTTTAGACTTTCCGAGTTACGGGCCTTTCATGCAGCACAGCACTCGCCGCGATTTGCGCGAAAAGTTGTACAAAGCTTTGATCGGCAGAGCTAGCAGTGGAGATTTGAATAACTGGCCTTTGACCGATCGCATTTTAGCACTGCGCCACGAAAAAGCTGCTTTGCTCGGGTTTAGCAGTTATGCCGAATTGAGCTTGGCGAGCAAAATGGCTCCTAACGTTACAGCAGTGGAAGCTTTGTTAGAAGAATTGCGCTTAGCTAGCTACGATGCTGCTGTCAAAGATTTAGAAGAATTGAAAGCTTTTGCTAGCTCTAAAGGTGCGCTGGAATCTGCGGATTTGAAGCACTGGGATATTGGTTTTTGGTCGGAAAGACAGCGGGAAGAAAAGTTTGCTTTTAGTGCCGAAGAATTGCGTCCTTATTTTGCTTTGCCGCAGGTATTGGAGGGGTTATTTGGATTAGTAAAGCGGCTGTTCGGCGTGACGGTAACGGCGACGGACGGTCAAGCTCCTGTCTGGCACAAAGACGTGCGCTATTTTAGAATAGATGATGAAGCCGGAAATGCGATCGCCAATTTCTATCTAGACCCCTACAGCCGCCCAGAAGAAAAGCGCGGCGGTGCTTGGATGGATGAGTGCGTGGTGCGCGCTAAGTTTGTGGAAGCGGGAAAAACAACAACGCGCTTACCTGTGGCGTATTTGGTGTGCAACCAAAGCCCTCCGGTTGATGGGAAACCGAGTTTAATGACTTTTGTGGAAGTAGAAACTTTGTTTCACGAATTCGGCCACGGTTTGCAGCATATGCTAACAACGGTAGACTATCCGGGGGCTTCTGGCATCAATAATGTTGAGTGGGATGCGGTGGAATTGCCCAGTCAATTTATGGAAAATTGGTGTTACGATAGGGCGACTTTGTTCGGGATGGCAAAACATTACCAAACTGGGGAAACTTTGCCGGAACACTATTACCAAAAGCTGTTAGCAGCGCGCCACTACATGAGCGGCAGTGCCATGCTCAGGCAAGTACATTTTAGCAGTGTTGATATTGAATTGCACCACCGCTATCGATCGGGCGGCAGCGAAACTGTGGCGGATGTTCGCAACCGCATCGCTAAAACGACAACTGTGTTGCCTCCTCTGGAAGAAGACGCATTTTTGTGCGCTTTCGGGCACATTTTTGCGGGCGGCTATGCGGCGGGCTATTACAGCTATAAATGGGCGGAAGTCCTTAGTGCTGATGCTTTTGCGGCGTTTGAGGAGGCGGGTTTGGAAGATGAAAGTGCGATCGCCTCTACAGGTAAACTCTTCCGAGATACAGTGTTAGGATTGGGCGGCAGTTTGCACCCGATGGAAGTGTTTAAAACATTCCGAGGACGCGAACCGAGCACTAAAGCTTTGTTGAGACACAGCGGTTTAGTTGCGGCTTAACAAACTGTCCAATAATTGAGGATTAATGCAGGTAAATTTATCTGCATTAATCCCGCTAAAAAGCGGGATTAAAAAGTTTGTAGTGAGGACTTTAGTCCTATAATTTTTATTTACATATAATCCAATACAGTTCACTTAAGGTAGATTCCCCCTAATCCCTAATCCCTTAAAGTTCGGATGGCGTATTAGACGCAACTTTCATATTAATAAATAAAGGTACGTTGTTGGGCTTGAGCCTCCTTTATCTATACTTCTAAAGAGGGCTAAAGCCCAACAACGTACCTAATTTTATAAGAACAATATCGAAGGGTTATAGTAACACTTTTAAATTGGTATTAATAGGACTAAAGTCCTCACTACGAAACATTTTTTTTGTAGAACATCATGCAACAAACATCTGTAGTTTGGCACATCATCCCCAATCTTTTTGTGAAAAATTGGGGATGATGTATGCGCCACGTGGCTATCCCGTAGGTAATCGCCAGCAGCTTTTGGATTAGCTTGAAGGCCCATCAAAGCAGCATCAATCTCAATACTGTCAGTATAAACTGCCTTTCGTGAATATTTTCTATCATTAATCAGTGATGGTACTTAACTTTCCCTCCACCTGAAACTTCCTTTATATTTCGCAACATTTACTGGCGGTTTTCTCCATACAGCTAAAGCTTTTATTCGCAACGAAAAATTGAGAATTTTACCGAATCTTTAACATCCAGCGGTCACCAGCGGTAGTTTTTTAAAGTTTTGATAAAGATTGGCAGACTCTGCTTCAAAAAAGAGCAAAAAATGAAGGTGAAAATTTAAAACTTTTTGTTATGAATAATTTTAACTTGCCAGAAAAAATGTATTTATATATGATAATAAGTAAGGATTGATAGTTACTTGTTCACCTATAGATTGAGATATTCATGGATATTCAATTAATTAATATCGGCTTTGGTAATATTGTGTCGGCTAACCGAGTGATTGCCATTGTCAGTCCCGAGTCAGCGCCAATTAAGCGTATAATTACTGATGCGCGGGAGCGCGGACAACTGGTTGATGCTACTTACGGCCGCCGCACGAGGGCGGTAATTATTACTGATTCGAGTCACGTTATCCTCTCGGCGATTCAGCCGGAAACGGTTGCTAATCGTTTTGCGATCGGCAAAGACGGTCAAGGTCGGGATGATTGAGGTTTGTTGGTTGCAATTTGAGCACTTACAGTCTAGAGTAAGCGAAAACTCAAATTGTGACACGTTTCTCTTCTAAAAATGAAATCCGGTAAATTAATTGTTCTGACGGGGCCTAGCGGTGTGGGGAAAGGCACCCTAGTGCGATCGCTCCTCAACCGCCATCCCGAATTATATCTTTCGGTATCGGTGACAACTCGTAAGCCCCGCGAGGGAGAAATTGAGGGACAACACTACTATTTTGTCAGCCGCAGCCGTTTTGAGGAAATGGTTGAGGCTGGCGAATTGGCTGAATGGGCTGAGTTTGCTGGCAATTTTTACGGTACTCCATTTTTTGCTCTCAAACAGGGAATCGGCGAGGGAAAATGGGTAATCCTGGAAATTGAACTCGAAGGAGCAAGGCAAATTAGAAATAAGTTTTCTGAAGCTTTGCGAATTTTTATTTTACCTCCTTCTTGGGAAGAATTGGAGCGCAGGCTGCGGAGTCGGGGTCAAGATTCCGAAATTGCGATCGCCCGTCGGTTGCTGCGGGCTAAAGAGGAGATTGAAGCTGCGGGCGAATTCGACTTCCAAGTTGTCAACGACGATTTAGAAGTTGCTTTAAAAAAACTAGAATCCGTGTTGTTTGTCAGCGACCGGAAATGATATGATGATGATTTGATATTATAGCCTTTCGAGCGAAAGATTCGCGGACGATTGGGCATAGGGCAAACCGGGCATACCAATTACCAATTACCAATTACCAATTACCAATTACCAATTACCAATTACCAATTACCAATTACCAATTACCAATTACCAATTACCAATTACCCATTTTTCTGTACGCGCTAAAACTTCGGTACTTTTCTTGATAGCAACACAAGATTTTAAATTCAATTCTAGAGTTTCGGACGCAGGCGAAAATTTCCTGAGCGGTTCTATTTCGCGAGCAGAACATCCCAACATTTCCATATAAGCTAGTGTCCAGCCAATAGCTGCAATGTCGCTGACATTGCCTTCTCCGGCGCACAGGTGACAACCCGATTCGCCCTCGGGGCTGCACTCGGGACAAACCCAATTGTTGAGTTGTGAATTTAGCTGAATTGTGCGGGATGCTGAGGAAATTGTCAATGCTTTAATGTGGTTTTGAACTACTTGTTTAAAACCTCTGTTTGGGTTGGTGCGGTAATCGGAATTGTTGGGCGATCGCCCGTTAGCGAAGCCCTCGAAGAGGATCGCCATTCCTGGCTGTTGCAACGAAGCCCCAGATGCTGTTTTGTTATCTGTTTTGACTCCAGATTCACCCAGGTTCGCCGTTAGCTGAATGCCGTAGTCTTTCGACTCTTCAGTCTGAGAGCGGCTGAGTGCGCTGTCAGAATCGGATGCTGTGCGATCTTCTTCGAGGGCTTCGCGATCGGCAAAATCTTGCATCGAGAGGTGATGTTCGATCGCCAAAGACCAAGTTCTTTTATGTCTGAGATCGCCATATTTTCTGGCTTCGGCATCAGTAATGCCGATCGCCGCAGCCTCTTGGCGCAGCACATTCATCGAAGTCATGACATCTGATATCATTAGTTTGTTTGCTGTTAATTTACCTTCGCCGGTAGAGAAGCCCTCGCAGAGGATAGACCTACAAATAAATACCTTAGATATAGTAGCCTAAATCTCAAATCTCAAATCTCAAATCTACAATTGTTTAATGAATTCAATTTTCCCTGACACAACGTTATCGGTGGGCGGACTAACATCATACCTGAAAGAATTGCTGGAGGGCGATCGCAACCTGCGATCGATTTGGCTAACGGGCGAGGTGTCGAACGTTTCGCGGCATTCCAGCGGCTGTTATTTCACTCTACGCGATCCCGACACAAGCGCTGCGATTACCTGCGTGGTGTGGACTTATCAACAGCAAAACTTGCGACGAATGCCCGTAAAAGGCGAGCAATTGCTGGTTTTCGGAAGCATTCAGGTTTACGAACCTCGCGGGGATTACAAGTTGATTGTTTCCAAATCGCTACCGGGTGGGGAAGGATTGGAGGCTTTGCGGTTGCAGCAATTGCGATCGCGCTTGGAAGCTGAGGGTTTCTTCGATCGCGCCAGAAAGCGCCCGATTCCCGCACACCCGCAGATTGTGGCGGTGGTGACATCGGATACTGGTGCTGCTTGGGGGGATATTCAGCGCACGTTAGCGCAGAGATATCAGGGTTTGCAGGTGTTGCTGTCGCCGACAGGAGTGCAGGGGGATTTGGCTGCTGCTGCGATTGTTAGGGCGATCGCCCGTGTAGAATTGGACGGTAGGGCGGATGTCATAATTTTAGGGCGGGGCGGCGGTTCTGCGGAGGATTTGGCTTGTTTTAACGATGAAAGAGTCGTCAGGGCGATCGCGAATTGCACAATTCCAATTATTACAGGCATCGGACACGAAAGAGACGAATCTCTGGCAGATTTAGTAGCAGATAAACGAGCGCATACTCCGACGGCGGCCGCTACTCAAGCCGTACCAATTTTGGCAGATATTTACTGGGAACACAGGCAGAGAATGCTTAATTTAGCAAGTGTTGTGCGGGCAAGATTTCAGCAAGAAGAACAGCATTTGCAACAGCTACAAAATCGCTTAAAACGGTTGCCTGCGACATCGCGAACTTTGCGGCAAGCAACTGGTAAACTGGAGGTATTGCAAGAAAAGTTAGCGGCGCTAAATCCGGCGGCGGTTTTGGAAAGGGGTTATGCGGCGGTAATCCAAGGTGACGGTACGATTGTCCGCGAAACCGAGGGTTTGGAATTGGGCGAGGAGTTGACTGTGAGGTTGAGTCGCGGTGTGCTGAAGGTTAAGATTGTGGAAGTTTTGGATGCTGAATAAATATTATGGTTAACTCGCAGTTGCGTCAGTCTGGCTGGAATTATGAGGAAACGGTCGATCGAATTGAAGCGATTATCGATCGAGTGGAGTCGGGAGAGTTGCCTCTAGAGGAGGTTTTTGAGCAGTTTGCGGTGGCTGTGGAGTGTTTGCAGGAGTGCGAAGGTTTTCTGGCGCGGGGGAAGGATAAGATGGATTTGGCGATCGAACTTTTAGCTGCGGAACCGGATTTTTAACCGCAGATTTAGGCGCTTCGCCTTTATAAATAAACAAGTAATAGCAAAGTATCAAGCACGAATAGGACTTTCAGCAATGCACCAGTTCATCACAACCTGTCCCATCTTTTCCCAATCAGAAACCATGGACTTATCAATTATTCTGGCAATCTCATGAGGACTTTTTTGTTTAAGATATTCAACGGTATTGCTGAGCGTACTTTCTCCAAATCCCAGTGAGATTTTACATTGACATTCTCCACTACTACTGCATTGCCAGTTAACTTGACACCAATTATCTATACAACTTAATATATGGGGACTCATAGAAATCTTTACTTCCCAAAAAGACTTAATATTAGGGTTACTTGATTGAATAACTTCCTTCATTCTAGTTCCTTTTTTTATATCTAAAAAATACCTAATATCGACTGCACTACTACTAATATCTTCAAAAAATTTTAATGCTTTGAGTCTTTCCTGATTTTTGGAACACAGTTCAGATAAAATTGAATTAGGTATTAAGTTTTCAACTTCACGGCAATCAAGAATAAAATTTTCCGTATTT
Source organism: Microcoleus sp. PH2017_24_DOB_U_A (assembly GCF_020738205.1). Taxonomy (NCBI): domain Bacteria; kingdom Bacillati; phylum Cyanobacteriota; class Cyanophyceae; order Oscillatoriales; family Microcoleaceae; genus Microcoleus; species Microcoleus sp. PH2017_24_DOB_U_A. Next base: position 18,536 of record NZ_JAEQCT010000015.1, on the reverse strand, counting down.
ATACAAGTAGAATCGCTCAAAGCTTGGAGGCGAGATGCCGTCGAGCCTAGATTTCCATCAGGAGCAATTTTATCGCTATCTACAATACAAAGGCAAAAGCGTTTTTTAAATTTTTGAATATTAATATACTCACTAGAAATTGTATTACCACCACCACCTCTAGGTTCGCATACTATTTTTACATTCATCTTTTTCCATATAAGATAAACTTTTGCTATAATTTCGTATAAAACAGCATCATCACTATTTTCACACAAGAGTATGGTTTTCTGTACAGACTCTGAATCATTAAAAAAACGTGGGCCAACTTTAATAATTTGCTTACCTGAATCAGAAATCACTGCTGGTTCATAACAAGGATTAACAATTTCAATATATCTTGTTACCGCCGAAAGATAGGATTGAAATTGTGTAGATTGGTTGTATAACTTATGGTAAATTTTTCTAGCAAATTGAGATAAACGAGAGCATTGAGCAATTTTTTTAAAAGTTTCTCTCTTAGCCATTACTATATGCTTACCTTCCCGACGGGCAGATGCAAGATTTTCTAAAGCCAAAACAGTCTCATCGTCCCAAGTATTTTCATCTCCCTTATCTACTACAGAGCTATCAATCAAAATTAGCATTTATACAAGTTCCATCTCGAAAAAATCTAGCGGCCAGTTTAAAAGATACCCATCTGAATTGAATTGAGAGTTTCTTATTCTTACTTCTCCTGGTTTATCGCATGGCTCAAATAAAACAATGTTGATTTCATCAGGAGAAATTTTACCTTCGGAAACTAATTGTCCGAGGCGATTTACCAATACTTCACTATGGGTTTCAATCATTAAACGTAGCTGAATCTTCTTCTCCTTAGCTGCTTTGATTGACTTAACCAATGCATCTGTTAAAGTTCCTTGCAGACGGGGATGAAGATGTAACTCAGGTTGCTCAATAGCGTAGGTTATTGTTCCTCGGTTTACTCGACGAAATGAACTTAGTAACCATAATTGAGTAATAACAGGAAGAATTTGAGAAAAACCAAATCCAGTATCAGCAACATTCAGGTATTTATCAGAATTTTTAGAACGAATTTTTACTGAAATGTGACCAAGGCTAGATTTAATTGATGGCTTAAATCCAAAATTATCTAAAGTCCAGGTAGAAAAGTTTTTCATTTCTGAATCAGTTAGATTGCGTAAAAACATTGCAAGATTATTACCTTGGTAATCCACTTCATCAACAGCTAAATCTTGAGTTCGGTAATAACGCTCTGCTGTAGCTCGTACTGGCCCAATATAGCTAATATTCTTTGAGAAGTTCGCTAGTGTATCATCACATTTTTCAAGAATAAAAGGTATCGCATTTGCGATAATCAGATCCCTTAAATCTTTAAAATCTTTTGTCTCAACTGTCCAATTCTTAGTTTTATTCTTCCAAGATTTGCCAGCAATATTATTTTCTTGAATATCTTTTAACATATTTTCTGAGTTGCCGAGACCAAAAGAGAGTGCCATTTGAATAATAGTCTCTAACTTAGTTGCATGATGAGCCGTCTCTTTGGTTTTGTCTATCAAAGCTTGAAATAAAGCTCTGAAGCGAGAACGATATCTCACAAAACCAGGAGATAGTGAGGATGATTTTTCAAATTCATATTCTTTTTTTTGCTCACTTTCAGTAATAGTTGGCAGAATCAGACTCCTGTCAAATTTTCTAGTAACATATTTATTACCCAAATTTAAAACGTTAAATGAATTTACGAAAAAGTCCGTTAGAGAATCATCCTCACCAAAAGATAATTGGATTTTTGAATCTTCAAGCTGCAAAAAGATTCTACTTGTTCTTGTTGTTTCTTTCTTTTTATTTTCTGAGACTTGGAGAGTTAACGTTATATCACAAGTGTTTAAAATCTTTGCTTCTCCCGAAAAAAGAAAGTAAGAAAAATCTCTAGCAGAGGGAAACTGTCTTGATTCGAGCTTGAAGTTAAAAGAAAATTCAATATTATCTTCTGCTCCTGTTTGATGAGCATCCTCAAAATTACCGAAGTCAACTAGGCGACCTGACCAAAGTATTGGCCCAGTTGTTCTAGATTCTAGGCTTTGTTTCAATAGAGGAAGAATACGCAGAAAACTACTCTTACCTGAACTGTTTTGCCCAAGAAGAACAGTTATAGGCTTTAACTCAATATAGCCAGTGTCAGCCAGACAGCGTAATCTTTCCACTCTAATAGAATCCATTCATACCTCTTAATAAGGAATAGCTTTAATATTTTATCTGCCCAGACGCCTCTAAATCTTAGATTTAATTTTGATTAAAATCTTTTGGGGCGGGCGGGAAGCCCGCCCCAAAAATACAATCTAGATGCCCGACAGCTTACAATTTGTCGATCGCCTTTTTGGCCTTATCCGTCAGATTTTTTACCGCATCTTTCACATCTTCTGCTGCGTGGCGGGCGGCGGATTCCGCTTGTTTTGCTTTGCCTTCTGCCTGGTCTTTCTTATTGCCCGTGATGTTACCGAAAATTTCCTGAGCTTTGCCTTCTACGTTTTTGCCGATCGCCTTTGCTCTGTCTTCTGTACTCATAATCAGCTCCATTGAGTAGTTGAACGCTACTACCACCCTAACATTAGCTCAACAGAAGTTGCTCGCTAACTTCACATTAATTTATGTTGATTTTGATTTTTATTGGTTTTCAGTAGAGTTTTTGCCCAATATTTTATTGATACAGAAACCGCAGTAGTAGGGTGCGTCAGAATGACTTGATTATTCAGATTTACTCTGATAAAAACTGAGGCACGCACCCTACAGTTATACTCAAATTATTGTGGGGTGGGCTTCTAGCCCGCCCAAAAAGTTACAAACTATTTTAAACTCGCCGCTGCAACTTTAATCGGTTCGAGCAATTCTAACGGTATATGCAGCATATTCAAGTGAGTAGTTTCAACACCTTTCCTTTCATTTCTTTCTACTTCGGGGCCGTGATAATCGCTGCCACCTGTCATCAGCAAACCGCGATCGAGGCACAATTGTTTTAACTTATGAATTTGGCTGGAACTGTGGCTGGGATGGTATACTTCAACTCCCATTAAACCAGCATCTACTAATTCTTTCAAGACTTCCTCAACAGCGCCGCCGCGAAACAAATAAGGGTGAGCCCAGACTGGTACTGCGCCGCAACTCTTGAGTAAATCGATGCCTTCTGCGATCGAGAATTTCTCGTAATGCACGTAAGCCGGGCCGTCATCTCCCAGCCAGCGATCGAAGGCTTCCCGGGATGATTTGGCGTAACCGGCTTTTACCAGCGCGCTAGCAATGTGAGGCCTTCCCGGTGCCATTCCTGGGGATGTTGTTGGCAGTTCGATCGCGTATCCCATTGCTGCTAGTTTTTCTACCATTTCCTGCGATCGCCGAAACCGTCCTTCCAGGCGCGCTTTCAAAGGATCTCGCAGCTTATTTGCATCGGGATAAAAACCTAAAATATGCAGCGATCGACCGTTATGTACCGTACTGAGTTCTAGCCCTGGTACTATTTCTAGATTGTACAAGCTAGCGGCGGCGAAGGCTTCGTCCCAACCCGACATCGTATCGTGATCCGTGATGGCTAAAGCCCTAACTCCTGAGGCAGCGGCGGCTGCTACGAGTTGGCTGGGGGTGAGAGTACCGTCGGAGTAAGTTGTATGGCAGTGAAGCTCTAGCATATTGACCTGATTAATTATCGATCGACTTTGCAAACTGTACTGAAACTAACCCCCTCAGCAAGTATAACCTTAGTCCGTGATTCCTAACTATGGGTTCCAGCTTCGCCCTTGTGCCAGTTGGCGAATTGGCTGAATTTAGCGTCTGTTGCTTGTACGCAGAAACACACTCTCAAGTTATACAGGACAAACGTTTGAGTGCGATCGCCCGTCATCCGCGATCGAGCGAAAAAGTGTGAAGGTACGGATAGTGGCATTTGGCGAACACCATGACTCAGGGATTTTTTCTAAAGTAACAACATGACATTCAGGAAATACATATGAAATCTACTCTTTGCTTCCCCGAAACTTCCGTACACTCTCAAAAAATTAATTCCAACAATCATGGGATGAATTCTCACAGTAACATGGACTATTGTATCGCTGCTGCTTGGATCGACTTAGTGGGAGGAGATTACAGCAGTTTGGGAGGAGATGATTGGCTGGCTGTATGCGCCGATATTGATGAAGGCGAAATTTACCGCGAATGGTTTATGTGGCAAGACCGCGAAGTAACTCAAGAATGGGAAGCTTACGATCCAATTACTAATTATCGACACGTTGCTTGTAGCCGAGAAATGTTGATTGCTCAAATTGACAGAATCGAAGATACAAGACTATTTTAAAATCATAACTAATATTTAAATTTGATTGGCAGCAAACGTAAATTCAGCTTGCCCTCTCTGATTCCCGACTTCTTAAAAAAGCCGGGAATTTCGTTATTATTTTTTGATTTATTTTTGCTTCTCCCGTTCTAACTTGCGCTGCTTCAACGCTTCCAGGTTTTGTTTGATGCTGTCGATCGCACTTCCATTACCCTGCTCTTGGTATAATTCGCTAGCACGGATCAAATCTGCAACAGCCTCACCATCCGATCGCAAATTCGCAAAAATCAAACCGCGATTGTGGTAAGCCTCTGCCGTTGAAACCTCTTGTATGGCGCTAGTAAATTTATCTTCAGCTTTGCGGTAATTTCCCGACTGATAAGCCTCAATTCCAGCTTGGAAATAAGCCGCAGCTTTCCTACCGCTGTCAGTATCGGGAAATTCTGGCGAGTTTAAAATAGGTTCTTTAAACAGTACCGAAATGCTGCCCTTACCGGAGTAAGCCCAAGTCATTGTTCCCATGCCAATCCCCAGGGCAGCCACAACAATCACAGACAGAGCAATAAAATTGGTGAGTTCCATAGAGAAATATTTGTTGTATTACAATATGATAAGATAATTTCTAGCTTCTGGAACAATGGCTGCGCGAATTCACCTCAACGGTCAATGGTTTTTGGGCTCGCTAGCTTTAGTATTGTCGATCGGCATAATCAATGCAACTGCAACTTCTGACGCAGCAACCAACGCCGAGACTCAAGCCGGATGGCAATTGTTGCAGCGGGGCGAGACAGGGTTGGTGGTGGCAATGCGACACGCGATCGCCCCTGGAACCGGAGATCCTGCTAACTTTAAATTGGGCGACTGTTCCACCCAGCGCAACTTATCAGCCCAGGGAAGAACCCAAGCCCAGCAAATTGGAGCCGAATTTCGCAACCGCAACATCAAAATTGCCAGAGTTTTATCAAGTCAGTGGTGTCGGTGTCTGGAAACAGCAAAACTAATAAATTTAGGCAAAGTCGAGCCATTAAGAACACTTAACTCGTTCTTTAGCGACAGCAGCCAAGAAGCCCGACAAACAGCGACAATCCGCAAATTAATTGTTGACAACCGCAACACAAAAGGCGCGGTTATTCTGGTAACTCATCAAGTAAATATTACAGCAATTACAGATATTCTTCCCCCAAGCGGCGAAGCTGTGATTCTTAAAAGCGACGGACAAGGGAAAATTCAAATAGTCGGACGAATTGGCGGATTTTAAGAATGTGTAGCAATCCTTGCCGAATTTTTCGCGAACTCTTGCTTTCCTCTTCCTTTGTCTCCTTCGCAGCACGAGAAAAAAAATCGTTGAGTCTTGCTATCTAAAGTGATAATGTATAATTTTCCAGCAAATTTATGACTGCAAAATTATTGTGAGCGATAGTGCAGAGACTAAGCAAGAGAGAAGAAAAAGGTGGAAAGATTGTTTAGAAGCCGGAATCGATCGAGCTGAAGATCCGATAATTATCATTACCTTTCATTCAGGGTGGGCTTCTGCCGCACGTCCAGTTTTAGCACGGGGCATTGATAAGCGGGAATATGTCATCAAGGGGCAACAAGCAGGGCGTCAAATCGTCAACGATCAGGTGGTAGCAAGACTCGGTATCGCAATCGGAGCACCTGTGGGAGAACCTTGTATTGTTGAAATTTATGAGGAACTAATTGCTGAAGATTCTAGATTTTCTTATCTTACTCCTGGAACGGCTCATGCTACGCTTTACATCCCTAAATGTTCTGCCGAAAGAGAAGAAATCAAGCACACAAACCAGCCCGAAAACCGCGAAAGGTTTGCTTTGCTGATTTTGCTGTACGGATGGGTATATGCTAATGACTGTCAATTCATCTATCAAAATTTTCGTCCCAATTTAGTTTACTCTGTAGACCACGGTCATTTCTTTCCAGGCGGCCCAAAGTGGAACCAGCGCGACTTGCTCGAAGCTGCTAATGCTGAGATAAACCCCCACCTTGTTTCTAAATGTCAACTAAAGCCAGAGGAGATTAGCCAGGGACTTATGCTTCTCGATGCTGTCAGCGAAGAAAGCATTATTCAAGCTGTGGCTGCTCCGCCCAGGGAATGGGGATTTACAATTGACGAGCGTGTTACCATGGTAGAGTATATTGTTAAAAGAAGACAGGATTTACTGGCGCTCTTATAGCCACTGTCAGACAAAAAGGCGGAAACAATGGCAAGCAAGTATAGTATCGTTCAATACGTTCCCAATCCAATTGCTAACGAACGGATTAATATTGGCGTTGTTGCTTTTAACGAAGAACAGGTGCGCGTTCAGTTTCTCACAAACTGGGAGCGGGTGCGGCATTTTGGCATGGAAGATGTTACTTTCTTGAAAGAGTTTGCTCAGCGAATGTCCCAAGCTGCTGACTGTGGATTGATTTTTCCTGGGGATAACCCAAATGCTCCTTATCAGGAACGTTTAAATAAAATTGCCCAGGATTGGCTCAATAGTATTCAGTGGACAGAACCTCGTGGCTCCTTAGCAGATGTCGATAGTTTACTAGAAGATATTGCTAGTAATTTTTTGGTAGATTTGAATTCCCAAAAGCCGCATCGACGTGACCGCCAAGATGCTGCAAGATTGACCACTTCTAAATTTAGAAATGTTTTTCAAAAGTACGTGAAAAATGATGCTAAAGAACTCCTAAAAACAAGTTATTCCGTGCAGGGTAGTCGAGACTCTCACAAGTTTGATGCAGTTGTTGCTAATGGGCAACCTTACTTGGCAGCACACGGTGTATCATTTGAGGTGAAGATACCGGAACACCTGCAAAAATCTCTGTTTTGGATGATTACTGATGTAAAACAGTGTCAACCTAATTTTCCTATTGCAATCATGGCACTACCGCCAAAAAAAGACGCTGATAACTATCAAGAATCTCAGCAAAATTATCAGCAAGCTACCTCGACGTACTCAGAACTTGGTGCAAAGGTTCTTCAAGAAGAAGATGTTGAAAGTTGGGTAATCGAAAGACTTGAGAAGGGGAATCTATTGCATAGGTAAAGCGATTTTCCCATTGCCAATTCCCCCAATCTCCAATTACCAATTACCCATTACCCATTTATATGAGTTTCCAATACAGCGCCGCCCTAGTAACTTTAGCCGACCTTGACAAAGAAGTTCTAGTTAAATTTTACACCAAATTTCTCGACCTAGAACCAAACCCTTACATTCCCAATAATTATGCTGAATTTCAACTCCCCGGTCTGAGACTCGGCATATTCAAACCCAAAGATTCCCACAAATCGGAATTTGCAAATCGAGCCAAAACAGGCATGAGTTTGTGTTTGGAAGTCAGCGATATAGAAACTGCGATCGCCCGAATCTGGGCCTTAGGATATCCCCCCGCCGGAGAAATTATCAAAGCCTCACACGGTTTAGAAATCTATGCCTTCGATCCCGCCGGAAATCGCCTAATTTTGCATCAATCCCATTAGAATCTAAAATAATCCTCCCGCCTGTAGTCTGTGGTGGAACAGGCGTCTCGCCTGTGATTCTGTGGTGGTGATTCTGTAGTGGAACAGGCGTCTCGCCTGTGATTCTGTGGTGGTGATTCTGTGGTGGAACAGGCGTCTGGCCCGCCGGTGGTTCCTTCACAACCCCTCAACTATCTAATCAATTCAGCAAAACTATAAAAACTGATAATTAACAATAACAAAGCAGTGAAATGAGTCCACTGAAATTGAGGCCGCGGCCCGATATATTCCCGCACCAAAATTGAGAAAGAGGAACCAATGATATAACTCAAAGACAGCGTTAAATACTGCCACTGCAACGTTACACTCCACAGCCCGAGAAAAATCATCGCCAAAGTCAACATCACCAACTCAACAAACCGAGGCGGATTTTGCTGGCTAGACAGAATCACAGTGTTCAACCAATATTCCCAACTTCTCATGTTTTAACGATCGAGCTTTTGGATGTAGCCTTCCAGCTTAACCTACGATCGCCATTCAATCTGTCGCTGCAAACACACCAAAGCCTCCGCCGTCTCCACCTGCGGAAACTGGGCGTAAAAACGGCTGACACTGTAAAAAGGATGAGGAGTCTCCAAAATAATCAACTTATCGGCGATTTGCGCCAAAAATCCCATCAACTCTGGCGGGGCGACGGGCGCGCAAATCCACAAAGCCATCGGTTGCTGCGACTGCAAAGCCTGCGCCGCCACAGCCACCGTCATCCCCGTCGCAATCCCATCGTCCACTAAAATCGCCAAAGACCCCGCTGCGCTGACATTGGGCCGTCCCGAAGCCAAATCTGCCAACAGAGATTGAGCGCTATTTTCAGCCTGCTGGAGTGCTGATTTTTGCAAGCGTAAATTTTGCTGATTTTGCTTTTGCCAGAGAACCTGGCCGTCAGCAGTTGCAGCCCCGATCGCCAATTCCAAATTATCTGGGCGAGTAATTTTCTTGGCGACAACCACATCCAAAGCACAGCCCAAGCGGCGCGCAATCGGTACAGCAACCGGCAAACCCCCGCGCGGCAAGGCGTAAACAATCGGTTTAATAGTATCCTGTGTTGTTAAATTCAACTTGCCGAGCTCGCCTGCAACTGCCTCGGCCAGTTTTTCGCCTGCATCGGCGCGATCGTCAAAAAACGGGTTAGAGAACATATTTTTGCCTGTACGAGCAAACCCGATCTAAACTATAACTCTAGCTTCCCCAAAATCCCCTCTATCTTTAACAGCGGACAATTGACGGTGCACAATTAGAGCAAAAACCTAGATCGGATTTTCGCTGTCAACTATCAACTATCAACTATCAACTGTCAACTATCAACTATCAACTATCAACTATCAACTATCAACTGTCAACTGTCAACTATCAACTGTTTAAACATATGTCCAGCGACTTGCAACTCAGCCTTTTTGACAGCAATCAAAGTGCTGCTTTCCAAAACGACTCAATACCAGCAAATGCCAAAATTCCCATTCCCGCCGGCACCTATCAAAACATGGAACAAATCGGCGAACACTGCAACCGCTGTCACCGCTGCGAATTGGGAAATACCCGCACTCACGCCGTCATCGGGCGCGGCAATCCTCAAGCCTCGATTTTGATTGTGGGAGAAGCGCCCGGACAAAATGAAGATGAAACCGGATTACCCTTCGTAGGGCGATCGGGCAAACTGTTAGATAAGATTTTAGAATCCGTAGAATTGAGCACAGAAACCGACGCATTCATAGCCAACGTCATCAAATGTCGCCCTCCCAACAACCGCCCTCCCACAGCAAAAGAAATCGAAGCTTGCAAACCATACTTGCTCGAACAAATTCGCATCTTAGACCCCAAAATCATTTTATTAACTGGTGCTACAGCCCTAAAAGGTTTGTTAAGCGACAAGCGACCAATTAGTAAAATTCGAGGTCAATGGATTGAATGGGAAGGACGTTTGTGTATGCCAATTTTTCACCCATCATACTTGTTGCGAAATCCCTCCCGCGAACCGGAAACACCAAAATGGTTTATGTGGCAAGATATGCAGGCAGTAAAAGCTAAATTGGATGAATTCAAAGCGGTAAGTTAAAGAGAGCATGATAAATCTCGCTTTTACCAGAGTCTCGATCCCCCTAAATCCCCCTTAAAAAGGGGGACTTTGATGTTCACTCTTGTCCCCCCCTTATTAAGGGGGGCTAGGGGGGATCGAGGGTCTAATCGTCAAACAGTAGCTTGTTGGCAACTGGTATTAAAATAGGTAAATTATGTTAATCTAAAAATATTAAACCAAAAAAAATTATGAGTCAATGCCTTAATCCCGACTGCCTCCATCCCAACCCACCCATCACCCAATTCTGCCAAAAATGCGGAAACAAACTGCTACTCGGAGACAGATACCGTGCAGTAAAATACATTTCCGAAGGAGCTTTCGGCCGTACATTCAAAGCCGTAGACGAACATCGACTCGATACAATTTGTGTAATCAAACAATTTCTCCCGCAACTACAAGGGAATGCCGCCATCCAGAAAGCGACGCAGTTATTCAAACAAGAAGCAGTCAGACTGCGAGATTTAGGCAAACATCCTCAAATCCCCGATCTATTGGCATTTTTTGAACAAAATAAACGCTTCTATCTAGTACAAGAATTTATAGACGGTGAGGATTTATTAAAAGAATTAGAGCAGCAGGGAAAGTTTAGCGAAAAACAAATTAAACAATTACTGAATGAATTGCTACCGATATTAGATTTTGTTCACAACCAAAAGGTAATTCACCGAGACATTAAGCCGGAAAACATCATTAGAAATTCTCACGGTTCTTTAGTATTGATTGACTTTGGAGTTGCCAAGGAATTGAGCGGTAGTGTTTTGACTAAAGTGGGAACTGTAACTGGCACTCCTGGTTATGCGGCACCGGAACAAATGCAAGGTCATGTTTTTCCAGCGAGTGACTTGTACAGTCTTGGTGTAACTTGCATTCGGTTATTAACCGGATGTTTCCTGAAAGAGATAAATGGAATTTTGTTTGATGAACTTTTCGATCCGATGCAAATGCAATGGAACTGGAAAAACAAGACAGTTCATCTCAACAAGGACTTGGCAAAAATTTTAGATAAAATGATACTATTTCCAGTTGGTGCGCGCTATCAATCAGCAGGAGAAGTATTGCAAGCTCTTGATTCAATCTCAGTATTACCCAATCAAATATTAGCACCACTACCGCCAGCAAAACCCGTTCATTCTTCAGCAGCAGCTAATAAAATATCAGCTAAATTTAAACCAAAAGCCTCTTACTTCAAATCCTTTACTGAAGACTTGGAAAATGGCGTGCAGTTAGAAATGATAGGAATTCCCAGTGGAACCTTCACAATGGGTGCGCCAGACATTGAAGCAGAAAGCCAATATAAAGAAAAACCTCAACATCCTGTCACAATTCAACCTTTCCTTTTCGGAAAATATGCGATCGTACAAGCACAGTGGAAAGCCGTTGCTAAATTGCCACAAATTCAATATCATCTCAACCCAGACCCCTCTAAATTCAAAGGCAATAACCTACCAGTAGAAAATGTCTCTTGGTATGAGGCGGTGGAATTTTGTGCTAGGTTATCTAAACATACTGGACGCAATTATCGCTTGCCCACTGAGGCAGAATGGGAATATGCTTGTCGTGCTGGTACGACTGCACCGTTCTATTTTGGTGAAACAATTACTACAGATATTGTTAACTATAACGGTAATTACTCTTACAATAATTCACCAAAAAGTCAGTATCGAGAACAAACTACAGATGCAGGCAGTTTTTCTCCCAATGCTTTTGGTTTATATGATATGCACGGGAACGTCTGGGAGTGGTGCGTTGACCCCTGGCACGGTAGCTATTACGGAGCACCAACTGATGGTAGCGCCTGGGATGAAAAATGTAATGATAATCGCTATCAAAATTCTATTGAATTATTAGTAAAATCTCAAAATAATAAAATAGCAAGGGTGCTGCGCGGGGGGTCGTGGCTTTACCATCCGAGGAATTGCCGTTCTGCTTTTCGCTTTTTCAATACGCCGGAATTTGACTATCATGACTGTGGTTTTCGAGTTGTATGTGTTGGTGTATGAACTTCTCAACCCTTGATACTTTCTCATTTTGCATAACAATCTCGCAACCACAAACGAATCGCCTCAGCAATTGCGCTTTTTTCGTTTTCTGCCGGCGACAACGGACTAACATCCGCCACTGTACCAAACCTAGAAACAATTTTTACTAATTCCCAGCCCTTCTCTGTTTTAGCTAAAAACAGCCAGTGATATTGCTGAATCTCGACTCGCTTTCCTCCGCGATATTGCAGTTCCAAAGTAGTAATAAAAACTTGACTGGCATTTTCGGGAAGTGCTTCTGCAAAATTTAAAGGTAGCGGTTCAAACTCCGGGCGACCTGCTAAAATTATTTGACGCTGCACGTCACCGATCGCCCTAGAATTGTTAGGAGCAAAGCCCGATCGCACAATTACCCGGTTAGCATAACTCGGCAAATCCTGCAACAGGCGATCGACTAAAGCTTCCAAATCAGCCGGACAGGGCGATCGCGCTAACAAACTGTACCGACTTGCGTTTATACTGCGATCGGCATTTGTGACAAAATTAGCAGCCAAAGTCGGACTTGCGATCGCAGATATTAGCAGATAAACACAGATTAACGCGGATGGAAGTTGATCTGTGTTCATCGATTCTGTTTATCCAATCTCTTCGCAAATCCGCGCAAAAGCCGCCACCGGATCGTCGGAAGCCGTAATCGGCCGCCCAATCACCAGATAATCAGCACCAGCTTTTAAAGCAGCCTTCGGAGTCATCGATCGCCTTTGATCGCCTCCATCAGCCCATTTTGGACGAACCCCCGGACAAACCAACAAAAAATCATCCCCGCAACTCATTCTTAACTGTTCCGCTTCTTGGGGAGAACAAACAGCACCAGCTAAACCTGTTTCCTTAGCTAACAATGCCATGTGCAAAGCATATTCCGGCAACTCTAAAGGTATCTTTAACTCGAAAGCCAACTGTCGCGAATTCAAACTCGTTAACAGCGTAATTGCAATCAATTTAGGAGTCGGTTTCTCAACCGCCGCCGCCCCTTCTACCAAAGCTGACTGTGCCGCTTTCAAAGCATCTTTACCACAAGTAGAATGGATGGTCAATAAATCTACATTGTATTTAGCAGCAGCACGACAAGCACCCGCCACAGTATTCGGAATATCGTGAAATTTCAAATCGAGAAAAATCCGTTTTTCCCGTTCTTTCAGAATCTCGATAATTGCCGGCCCGCAGCTAACGAATAACTCTAAACCGACTTTCCAAAATGATACATCTGGCAGTTTGTCGATCAGGGCGATCGCACTTTCTTGACTGGGGACATCCAAAGGAACAATAATTTTATCTGCGATCATAGTACCGTTCGTAGTAAGAACTTCATAGTAGATTGGTGTCAAAACATCAAACGTAGTCACAGACTGCTGTTTGAGGTTCGGGCCTAGATCCCCCCTAACCCCCCTTAAGAAGGGGGGGACAAGAGTATTCTCAAAGTCCCCCTTCTTAAGGGGGATTTAGGGGGATCTGGCCTCGGAGCAAAGCGAGATTTATCAAGGGTTATAGACTTAAGTTGACACCAATGGCGGTTAACAAATCCCAACTCAATCCACTAAGCGGACAAACTTATTTTTGCCTACTTGCAAAACTTTACCGCATAAATCACCTGGTGATTCAAAGGTAAGATTAACATCCGAAACTTTCTCACCCTCCAACTTCACTCCGCCGCCCTGCATCAACTTCCGTGCATCGCCGCTGCTCTTACAAAGCCCGCTAGCACTCAGAATATAAAACAACTTGGCCGGAAACTCCACGCTTGCTAAAGAAAACTCCGCCACAGCATCAGCTTGTCCCGCCGCACCTTTGATTAGCGCGATCGCATCTTGTTGTGCCCGATCGCCCGCTGCTTTCCCAAAATACTGACTTACCACATCCACAGCCAAAAGTTTCTGTTTTTCGCGCGGATTTTCTGGCAATTCATCAAGTGGCAAATCTGTCAATAGCTCGAAATACTGGGCGATCGAGCGATCGGCAATTTTCTCCAACTTAGAATACATCGTCAGCGGATCTTCCGACAAACCGACATAATTATTCAAAGACTTCGACATCTTTTGCACGCCGTCAGTCCCGATCAAAATCGGCATCAGCAAACCAAACTGCGGTTTCATCCCAAAATGCCGCTGCAAATCTCTTCCCACCGCAATATTAAACTTTTGGTCAGTTCCCCCCAACTCCACATCGGCTTCCAACACTACTGAATCGTAACCCTGCATTACTGGATATAGAAACTCGTGCAAATAAATCGCATTTTCCTGCTGCATCCTGTTATCAAATCCCTCTTTAGCGAGCATCTGCTGCACCGTCATCGTGCCTAGCAGTTCCAAAATCTTCGCCATGTCCAATTTTGACAACCACTCGGAGTTATAGCGAATTTCCAAACGTCCGGGCGTGTCAAAATCTAGAATCGGACGCACTTGGTCTAAATAAGTCTTGGCATTTTCCGCCACTTGTTCGGCTGTCAACTGAGCGCGCGTCTCCGACTTCCCAGTCGGATCGCCAATTCTTGCGGTAAAATCTCCGATGACCAGTACCGCCGTGTGGCCTGCATCCTGAAAAGCTCGCAGCTTGCGGAAGCAAATACTGTGTCCCAAGTGAATGTTCGCCCCTGTGGCGTCGATTCCCAGTTTGACTCGCAACGGTCGATCGACTTTTTCCAGCAGTTGGGCCAGATTTTCGTCAGGGTTGCTAGAATCAGGTCGATCGGGAAAAATTTCGCTGATGCCGCGGTAAATTCCAGAAAAGTTAGGAGAAATCATAAAAGAGCGATCGTCCATCATTATATTTTGCAAAAGTGCAGCAGAATTAGTTACACTCACTGATTGACACATAAACACACAACTATCAAGCTACTATAATCTCAAAGCTGACCAGCTTTTATTAGCAAACCCATCCAGAAAGGGATACCAGCCCCGACAAGAGTCGCGGACATCCCACAATTTTAGACTAAGGTTCAAACTCCTAAATTTATCAGTGGAGTAAATCTAAAATCTAAAATCTAAAACCTAAAATCTAAAATCGATCAACTGACAGCCTCCAGCCTTGCCATCTAAAATTAAAAGTCTTAAACCCCAAATCGAGTGAGGAAGTGAAATCCACGTGTCAACCAACGCAGTCCGCAAAAATACGGAAAACCCAGCCCCTGTATTCGAGTTTGTTCAGTCAGTCAGCAAAGTGACCGCCGGAACCATACTCAGCATGACCATGCTTGCCAGTTCCGTAGTCGCCGGCGGACTGGTTGGCCTAGCGATCAGCTTCCGCAATTTGCCAGATGTTCGCATCTTGCAAACCTACTCTCCCACCGAAACTACCCACATTTATGACATCAACGGCCGCCCCCTAGCCAGCATCCACGATGAAGCTAACCGGGATGTCGTACCCCTTGAAAAAATCTCCCCGAACCTGAAACGGGCTGTTCTGGCGATCGAAGATAGCAACTTCTTTACCCACAAAGGTATCAACCCCGGCGGGATAGCCCGAGCTCTCATAGTCAACCTAGAGAAAGGTAGAACCGTTGAAGGCGGCTCGACTATGACGATGCAGCTAGTCAAGAACTTGTTTCTATCTCCCCAATCAAAATTTAGTCGCAAGATAGCTGAAGCGGTAATGTCTATCCGCTTGGAGCAAATTCTTAACAAAGACCAAATTATGCAACTGTACCTAAATCAAATCTATTTAGGTCACAACTTGTACGGCGTAGAGACAGCTTCTCGAAGCTATTTCAACAAGTCAGCCGAGAATTTGAGCCTTGCAGAATCAGCGATGCTGGCCGGCTTAATTTCCGCTCCCGAAGAATACAGTCCTTTTGTCAACTACAAGTTGGCAAAAGAACGGCAGGAAATCGTTTTAACCCGGATGAGAGAACTCAAATGGATTACAATAGCTGAAGAAGCAAGCGCCCGAGCGCAAAAAATTAAGCTGGGCAAAATCACTTCTTTTGGTGGCTCTCAAGTTCCTTACGTCACACAAGCCGTAGTCCAGGAGTTGACACGGCGTTTTGGGCGAGATGCCGTCCTCAAGGGTGGAATGCGCGTTCAAACTACGATCGACCTCAAACTACAGCGCATCGCCGAAGAAACCGTCAAAGCGTGGCACGATCGACTTTACTATCAAGGACTTTTTTACGATCGCGACCAAGGTCAAATTGCCCTAGCAGCCGTCGATCCCCGCACCCACTTCGTCAAAGCAATGGTTGGTGGCGTCGATTACCAAAAGAGTGAATTCAACCGCGCCATTCAAGCACGCCGCCAGCCCGGATCTTCCTTTAAGCCCTTCATCTACTACGCTGCCTTTGCTACAGGCAAATACGGCCCCGATTCAGTTGTCTACGACTCCCCCGTCGGCTACCGCGACGGCGACGGATACTACTACCCTCAAAACTACGGCGGCGGCTTCTCCGGTGCCGTCAGCATCCGCAGAGCTTTGGAAGTATCACTGAACATTCCCGCTGTCAAGCTCGGCCAAGAAGTCGGATTGAATAAAGTAATTGAAATTTGCCGGGTGCTCGGCATCAGAAGTCCCATGGAACCCGTAGTTTCTTTACCCTTGGGTGCAGTTGACCTCACTCCTTTAGAAATGGCCGGAGCTTTTGCTACCTTCGCCAACAACGGCTGGCATTCCGACACCACATTTATCGTGCAAGTCACCGACAGCAGCGGCAACGTCTTGCTTGACAACACGCCCAAACCAAAATTAGTTCTCAACGCCTGGGCTGCGGCATCCGTCAACAGCGCCCTGCAAGGAGTAATTTACAACGGTACTGCCAAGGCTGCCCAAATTGGGAGGCCCGCTGCTGGGAAAACTGGCACAACTTCCTCAGAAAGGGATATCTGGTTTGTGGGTTACGTGCCGCAGTTGTCGGTGGCTGTTTGGATAGGCAACGACGATTACACACCGATGAGCTACGGTGCTACTGGCGGTACAATCGTTGCCCCTGTTTGGCGCGATTTTATGAGCCAAGCTTTGCAGGGCGTTCCTGAAGAAGATTTCAAACCTGCTTCATCTTTTGAACGACCGTGAACGAACCTGACGGTCAACTGAGTACAGTTAGACCGCAGGCTTCTTTTTCCTTTTTTGCAAAGGCTTTTTTGAGTGACGGAGTTCCCCCGCCACTTTGATCGCTCAGACCAATTTTCTTGATAAGTTTGGCTGAATTTTCATCTCGATCCAAAGACTCACCGCACTGACAAGAATGCCATCTTTCCGATAACTCTTTTGGTACTTTATTGAGGCAATTCCAACAATACTGAGAAGTTCCCTTCGGCTCGACAAACAAAAGATTTTTACCCAATTTCCAGGCAACATACTTGAGAACATTAGCAAACTGACCGTGAGCAGCATCAAGCATTGATTTATTCAAGCCGCTTTTGGCAGATTGACCGTTTGGCAAATAAACTAAATTACCATTGTCGATCTCGGTTTTAGTTTTAGCGCGTCTTGTCAAATTCTTGATACTCAAATCTTCAGCCACCAAAACATCGCATTTACGAAACAATTCATGTGCCGTCTTGAATTGAAAATCAAGTCTCGCTCTAGCTACAAATTGATGCAGTCTAGAAATCTTGCTTTTTATAACTTGCCAAGGTTTAGAACCCTTGACTCTACTAGCTAGCTTCGCCTGAAGTTTTGCTAATTTCTCGGCAGATTTCCTCAAGAATCTAGGATTTTCAATTCTTTCGCCATTAGAAAGGTAAGCGTAATTAGTAATTCCCAAGTCAATACCAAGAGTGTTTTCATCAGTCGGTTGAATTTCTGCAACCGGCACGGGAACCGTCTTATCTTCTAGCGTCAGGGAAATATACCACCCGTCCGCTTCTCTAATAACTGTCCCCGTCTTAACCGTTAATCCTGTTGGTATTGGACGATGGAATGCCATCGGTATTTGACCTATTTTGGCAAGGTTAATGCAAATCCTATTTTGCTCATCCTTGGCGATATCTAAATTATCTAATTGAGGATAAGTAAAAGATTTGTAGTAGTGAAATCCTTTAAATCGGGGCTTGCCTCTACGATTGCCATTTTTGTCGGGTGTGGTGAAATTTGAAAAGGAAGTTTCCACTCGGTTAATCACATCCTGCAAAACTTGAGAATTCAAAGTTTTGTAATCAGGAAATAGCTTTTTAGTATTTTTTAGATCGGCTAACTGGATGGTTTGCCACTGCACGTATCCGCCTTCAATATTCGAGAAAACATCACCTTTCCTGGTCAAAGGATTGCCTGATTCATCTTTCTTTCTGCCATCTCTAGTTTGCACTCTAGTCAGAGGAATATTTTGGTAAATTTCCTCAACAGGCACTATGGAAGCAATTAAAGGGCAGGCATTGACAGGCGTTCTTGTGGACTCCCACCATCTGAATCTTTCACTCAATCGGTAGTTGTACTGCCGGCGACAAAGCTCTAGATGAGTCGAAATTGTTGCTAGTTGGGCTTTCGTAGGTTTGAGGCGGTATTTGTACGTCAGTTGCATGAAAACTTCCTTTTTTTCGACCTTCCCACAGTATAGAGTAAGGAACCCCACGCTTAAAAGCGGGGGCTTTTGGAAAGTCCGGCTCGTTTCGAGCGGTTCGAGAAGAAAGCCCGAACCTTACCAGAGACAGGATT